>JBBQPP010000369.1:0-4658 GCA_038217255.1 Bacteroidales bacterium
AATTTTGAGTACAAACTAACTTATAACGATGTTCCGGATGCCGTTGATTTATACCGTAAAATACTCGGTTCCGCTGCTGACACGAGTATTACCATCGTTACGGTTGGACCGCTTAAAAATATCGAGCGACTTTTAAAATCGAAAGCAGATAAACACTCCCCTTTAAATGGTTCTGACCTGATTTCGAAAAAAGTAAAAGAGTTTGTGATTATGGGTGGCAAATTTCCAAAAGGTGAAAACGAATGGAACTTTAACGGAAATATGCCAGGAGTGACAAAATATGTTTTAAATAACCTGAAAGTACCCATTGTATTTTCAGGTTTCGAATTGGGTGTAAAAATAAAAACGGGTGCGATTTTTAATGAAATTGACGAAGAAACTCCATTATACAAGGGATTTATGTACTTCAGCCAACATGCCCCGTGGATGAAGGATCAGTTTAAAGGAAAAATATTAGACAATTCAACTTACGACCAAACAGCTGTTTTATACGCTGTAAATGGCGGTGTTGATGTGCTTTGGGAGAAAATTACCGGAGGATTTTGCGAAGCTGACAACAACGGAGGAAACCGCTGGGTGAAACGTAAAAATTCGAACCAATCATACCTGAAACTGATTGAAAAACCTGAATTTATGGCGTTACTTATCGAGGCAATAATGCTGAATCGATTCGATGAAATTGTTCCACCCGATGAAAACTAAGGATTAAATTTAGTATCGCTTCGATTGTTGTATTTGCAGCAAAAATAAAGGGCTGCAACCCCTTGTTCGAAATTTTAATACAACCTATGATTAAACGATTTAAAAAATGAAACAACCATTAATAAAACCCAGGTCGGGAGAGAATGATCCTGAACTTAAAAAATTAATTGAATTTTATGAAGAAACACTTGGGTTTTGCCCGAACAGCATAAAAACAATGTACCACCGTCCGCGAATAGCCTATGCTTTTATTGAAATGAATAAAGCGGTAATGGAAAACCAGGGACAGGTAACAAGCGCATTAAAACGAATGATTGCATACATAAGCAGTAATGTGGCTGGTTGCCGGTATTGCCAGGCACACGCAATTCGTGCAGCCGAAAGGTATGGCGCTGAAAAGGAGAAATTAGAAAATATCTGGGAATATAAAAGCCATCCAGTATTTTCGGATGCAGAAAAAGCGGCACTTGATTTTGCATTTGCGGCTTCAACAGTTCCCAATTCGGTTACAGAAGAAATTGCCGGTAACCTCAGAAAATATTGGGATCATGGTGAAATAGTTGAAATTACCGGTGTGGTTGCCTTGTTTGGCTATTTGAACCGCTGGAACGATTCGATGGGAACAGAAATGGAAACCGGCGCCATCGAATCTGGCGAAAAATGGCTGGGCAAAAAAGGATGGACACAGGGGAAACACAAATATTGAGGAAGAAACGGAAGACCGGGGACGGGAGATTAAAGTTGGAAGAAAGTCAATAGTTGCTTCATCATATTATGCCTGCCAACATCTCTATACCCGCATATTGCGGGTATTTCGTTATTACCGGAATATATTAATTACAATACCTCTTAATAATATTGTACGCACCATATATGCCAAGTTCGCCGGCACGGCTGAGGTCGAGGGCGCCACCTTCGATATCGTCCTTGTAAATTTTTGTAAGGCCGCGGTTAAAATAGGCTTCTGCAAATTCGGGTTCCAGTTCGATGGCATGGTTTAAATCAGCAATTGCGTTGTCATATTCGCCAAGCCTTATGTTTATAAATGCCCTGTTGAAATACCCAAAAAAGAAAGCCGGGTTCAGCGTTAATGTTGTTTGGTAATCCACGAGAATCTGTTTGTAGTCCAATGCTACGGGTTCATTTTTGCCGGTATTAACAAGGTTTTTTTCGCCGATTTTCACACTTATATCTGTATTGGTTCCGGCAAGCATTTCAATTTCTTCGAGCATTTTATAGCGGCAATTTGCCCTAACAAAATAAGCGACACCTTGTTTGCTGTCCATGTCAATTGAGCGGTTTAAATCATCAAGAGATTTGTTGTAATTTCCGGTCAAACAATAAAAAATTCCACGGTTCAAATAATTGTGGCTGCTTTGCTGAATCTTGATTTTCTCGTTAAAAAAGAGGATAAAATTCTCAAAAACAGTTCTGTACCCCGCATTCGATTTGTTTGAAATCGTGAGCAACGGATCATAATTATTTTGCTCGTTTATTTCGTTTATTGCCGAGTTGTAATATTGAAAGCGGTCATAATCGACTGCAGTTTTTTCAAATGCCGATATGATAAAAATGGGTTGCAAATCGATCACGATATTCCTGTTTTGCACCTTGCCATCGTCAACTTCTTCATCGTCGCCGGGCAATTCGCGCGAATCCTCAATCATCAGGTTCACACGCCTATTGTTTCGGTTATTGTCAGGTTCATCGTCGTCAAAAAAACTTTCCTCCTTTTCATCGCTTTTGTCATCACCTCCAGAAACGTTATTTTGAGCGGTAGCTTGTTTTTGTTGATTTTGATTATTTTGAACAGAATCCTGTGGTATTTGATTTGCCGAAGCCGCACCTCCCGGATTGTTTTGCTGATTTTGATTAGACTGTTGTTTCTGCTTCGAGAGTGGATATTTTTGGTTGAATGCTTGTTTTTCGGCTTCCACTCTCCGACTTTCCATATCGAACTTCGGGTTCAACTGGGCAGCAATATTGTAATCGTTTTGGTAGCCGGGAAGTTTGAGTACTTCGCGGGCCATGGCGCGGTTAAAATAGGCGTTTGCCATTTCGGGGTTCAACTGAATTGCCATATCGTAATCCATTATTGCGCCCGCATAATCTTCAAGTTTTTGCTTTACAATCCCACGGTTGTTAAAAGCCAGCGCATTTTTTGGGTCGAAGTTGATGCACTGGTCGTAATCACGCAATGCCGAAGCATAATCATTAAGCTCGAAACGGGCTATTCCGCGATTTAAATAAGCGCCGGCATAATGCGGGCGGATGATTATCACCTCGTTCAAATCTTTTATTGCACCTTTTATGTCGCCACTTACAATTTTGGCGTTGCTGCGGTTCATTAATGCGTAAGTCGATTTTGGGTTCACCCTAAGCGCTTCATTGTAATCTTCTATTGCTCCCTCAATATTTTTTTGTGAAAGTTTTGCAATCCCACGGTTGTTGTAAATATTTTCGTTGTCGGGGTCAAATTCAAGTGCACGGTTGTAATCAGCAATGGCTTTTTTATAGTTTTTCAGGTTGTGGTAAGCCATTCCACGGTTCATATATGCCTGTGGATAAAAAGGTTTTATGTCGATTGCTGTATTGTAATCCTTAATTGCCCCACGGTAATCTTCAAGCTGGTGTTTGGCGATACCCCTGTAAAAATAGGCTTCGGCCAAATGGGGTTTGAAACGCAAAACAATGTTGAAATATTCAATGGCGCCTGTGTAATTACCAATTTGTGTGCGTGTTTGTCCAACACGCATATAGTGGTCGATATTCATTTGCGCTTCCGCCTGTAAAATCAGGGAAAACAAAAAAAACAGTATTATTATTCTTTTCATTCTTTTTAAAACTGAGCTGACAAAAATAGCATTTTACAAGTTTAGCACATGTTTTGATTAATTTTATTTAACTTTTGCCACAAAATACCTGAATTTATGTGTGAAAGATGCAATTGGGGAAATACAAACCCGCTAATGATTAAATACCACGACGAAGAGTGGGGAGTGCCGCTGCACGATGATCTGAAATTGTTCGAATTCTTTGTTCTCGAAGGGTTTCAGGCTGGTTTAAGCTGGCAGATTGTATTGAATAAAAGGGAAAGTTTCCGTGTGGCGTTTGATCATTTTGATCCGGAAATTGTGGCAGGATATGATCGGCTGAAAATGGAAGAATTGATGAACAATGCGTCAATTATCAGGAATCGGCTGAAAATTGCTGCCTGCATTAACAATGCACGCTGTTTTCTTGAAGTTCAAAAAGAGTTTGGCAGTTTTGATAACTATATCTGGAAATTTGTGGATTACAAACCAATCATTAATCAGTTTAATGAATTATCGGAAATTCCGTCCAAAACACTACTTTCCGATAAAATTTCGAAAGATTTAAAAAAACGGGGTTTTAAATTCGTGGGATCAACTGTGGTATATGCACATATGCAGGCTACCGGAATGGTGAACGACCACCTCACTTTTTGTTATCGGTACAATGAAATTAACCCACAAATATTGCCGTAGAACTTTATAGATTATTGCCGCATATTCACAGAATTTTGTGTTATACCTGAAAGAATTAGTGCGGGTTAATTTGAATTTCAAAGCTATTATATTTATTCCAAACGTGGTTAGGACAGTTTCTCCACCTTTTTAAGCTACTCTTTATAAACAAATATCTATATGAAGAATAAAGAGAATAAGAAATAATAAATAAGGAATAACAAATGTAAAAGTGTTTAAAACGTTTACAATTATATATAAAGATTCATAACTGTCCGGAATTTCAATTAGGAAAAAAGCTCAAAAATTCAAAACTTTAAGGCGTCAAAAACACTTAAAAAATTAAATTATGAGCTTTCCGATGCACAAAAATACAAAAAAGTCCGACATGCCGCTTTTCGGACAGTTACTTGAATTAATCCCCAAATATATTTTGACCACCAGCGTAGATAAATACCAAGCGGACAA
>JBBQPP010000370.1:0-4657 GCA_038217255.1 Bacteroidales bacterium
GGCTAAATTCAAATGAGTAATCTGAAATAATTAATCCGGTGATGTGCAGTTTGTGCGACTCATAATACCGGTGAATCCCATTTTCTTTTTGGTCGAAAGGCACACCATAATTACCAATCATCGGGTAAGTTGAAACCAAAATCTGACCGGTGTAAGAAGGGTCGGTCAAACTCTCTGGATAGCCTGTCATTGCAGTATAAAACACTACTTCTCCGGCCACCGATTTTTCGCCTCCAAACGATTTTCCGGTAAAAACTGTACCGTCTTCCAATGTTAGTTTTGCTTGCTTAAAATTCAACATATTTCAGTTATTATATAAAAAAAATGCGTTTGCCTTAAAAAAAGTTCAAACGCATTTTCCTTCATCTTTTATATTAGTAAGTTTTATTCTCTTTCTCATCGAACCCAAAAATGATGGTATATAAATTTTTGACTGTGCAAAAATAGAAATATTTCTTAAACTTTTTCTTCAAAATTTATTAGAATGAATAATATTGCAGTTGGAATGAATAAATATGCAAATTTACTAAAGCAGTTAATTGTTTTCTTTTTAAAGCGGATAAATTAAGATTGTTAGCGATTTGAAAAACCTTATTTTATCTTCTTCAACCTTAATAGAAAAATGTGGCCGTATCATCCTAACCTTATTAATGTTATTTTTTTGGGGAAAAGAAAACGTTAGAAAAGAGTTTAAAGAAATTAACCTACTTGATAGAGTTAGATAATTTTTTTAAAGAATATTTATAAGTTATGCCATCCTAGCCATCATCAGTAATGAAAATTGTTAAATGGTCGCCTTCTGTTTTGAAAAATATTTTTTCATCATGATGAGAAGTTCTTCACCTGCCTTTGTGGATATTTCCAAAAGATTAAATTCTCCGAATATGCACCCATTTGTTTGCCAGTGCGGGGACGCTCATAAATAAATCGTCGTGCCACAAGGTGTTGGGTTGCGGGCGGTTTCGTGCAAAAGTTCCATCCTTTAAGCGAAATTCTTTATTGCTGATGTAATCGATGTAGTTATTAATAATTGGATCAAAACCGAAATTATCTCCTGATTGCTGAGCTTTAATAATTGCGGCACACATGGCACCGGCATCATCTAAGGCGTGTGGATGTAGAACTGAATTTACAGGTGTTTTAATTTCAGGATGATTTTCGCTGAGCTTTTTGAAATAAGGAAGAATATCGGCAATAAACTGAATTCGGTCGTTTGTATATTTTGCATACTTTGCATTGCCGGTTTCCTTAGTTGCAAGTGTCATTCCAGAATAAGTTACACCCCACTCGTAGCTGATCAAACGAAAATCACCTGCCAGAAATATCGTATTCTTATCCACTTTTGAATAGTCCGTTATTTCTTTCCCCGAAGTTTTATCTACCAATGTCATGGGAGTTGATTTATCGAGATAATTATAAACACGGTCGATAACCAACTCTATATCTTTTACTTCAGGTTTCCCATACGGAACATCGTATTCCGGTTGCAACAAATGAAGCGGTGTGTTTGAATCGTTTATTTTTTGTGCAAAACCAGGACCCGCATACAAAACGGATAAAAGAATAAATATCCCACCAATTTTACTTTTCTGATTATTCTTTTTCATATCAGTCAAATTTGCGTTACAGCATAAAAACTGACGAACAAAATAAAATTATCGTCCATCTTAATTTTCAGCAAGCTTAAAAACTTCGCTACCAGCCAGCAAAAAACAACCCAAACCATAATCTTCGAAATCGGGCATACTGTCATAAGTTACCGGCTGGCTTTCGGAAGGTTGTTTCCCTGTTCCCTGCACATAACCTAAAAATCCGTTTGGATGAACCGATTCGTTAGCCATTGCATTCCATCCTTTAATTAGCGCGGGAAGATATTTATTTGAAGGAAGCAAACCATTATTTACACCCCACGCCATTCCGTAAACAAACAGGGCTGTACCTGTGGTTTCTTTTCCCCCAAAATTGTTTGGGTCGTGCAAACTGGCATTCCAAAAACCATCTGGCCGCTGAAGTCGTAACAACGCTTTCATCATATCTTCATAAGTTTCTATGTATTCTTTACGGTGCGGGTCGTTTGCCGGAAGTATTTCAAGCACCTTCACAAGTGCGGCTACTACCCAGCCATTTCCGCGCGACCAGTAACAATCTTCGCCATTCGGTTCTTTGTATGGAGGCATGAAATCTTTATCGCGCCACCATAATTTGTCCTTTTTGTTGTAAAAACCCTGCGTTACTTTTGAATCCTTATACATTTCGTACATGCGTTCGGAATAACGCTTGTCGCCAGTAATTACTGACAATTTAGCAAATACAGGCATTGCCATTTGAAGTGCATCAATCCAATCCCAGTCATCGATTTTTTCGGTGGCCATCATCAAGTCGATTGAAGCTTTGACATTTTTCAGACGCACTGGTTGAGGGTCAATTTCATACAAATCCAAATAAGTTTGACCGCAACATTGGTTGTCGGCATTCCGTGTTTCAATGCCATCCCGGAAATTCCAATCGTGAGCTTCCGCCCACGAAACAGCATAATCGTAAAATTGCTTGTCGGGATTGAGTGCGTACATAGCCATCAATCCTTCGTAATAAACGGCGCGTGTCCAAATATTACTTGGCCGTTCCTTGTTTGTGATAATATTTTTTCCGGTGTCGGGCCATTTTTGCATGAAATAAGAATTGCATAATTCCATTTTACTCATCACTTCTTTTTTCATTGGCAGTTTTTGTGCAAACACAATATTTGCAGTTCCAATTAGGATTGCGCAAAGCAACCAGGCAACTTTTGATTTCATTCGATATAAATTTTAATTTTAATGTATTCCGTCATTCGTTTGTAAAAGTTAAAACCCAATCTCCAAGAATATTTTCAAGACTATAATTTTTAGCTTCCTCATCGGTTAACTGGTGCGACCAATTTACCCTTTCCCCTAAATTTGAACCTAAACCCGAACTGCGATATTCAGCAAAAAAGGAAGTCGATTCAGCTTCGGGTTTATCCCAATTATGCCAGCCTTCGGGCAAAATGTGTTTGCCCATTGCACAATTGATAAAAACCGTTTTTGCATAAATCCTCCATGGGCGGCCCAGATACACTTTTTTTGCATCGTCTTTTGCCAATAAACTGCATTCGATAAAAACAAATCCAAAAGGCTTCCCTTGCGCTGTGCTTGCCGCAGTTATTTAAGAATCACTTTTGCTGATTATTTTGCAGGAACTGAAAACTGCTGTTGCCGAACCAAAAATAAAATCGGTGGTTCCTTCAATTGTGCAGTTTGTAAAAAAGTGATTGCTTTTTTTGCCGTTCAAATAAACTGTGTCCTGATTTCCAAGGATGCGACAGTTTTTAAAAACACACCGATCGCCTTCAACGTGCAGAGCTACTGCTTGCCCAACATTTCCTGCTGAATTTTGAATCGTAAGGTTTTCGGCATAAAAATCATCGGCTTCAACCTTAAAAGTGTATGTAAAAAATGTACTGTTTCTGCCACGCCCAATTTTATCGAAATAATCGTCCCAGATAACTATCGTTTTTTCGGCATCTTCACCAATCAGCGACAACATGTTATTCCAAGCGGGAACTCTGACTTTTTCGTGATAAATCCCGTTTTTTATGAATATGGAAATTCGTTTGTCGGGGAATGCTTTTGTTGCATCAATGGCATCCTGAATTTTCGTAAAATCGCCGGAACCGTCCCGCGCAACAACCATTTTATATTGAATATCGGATTGGGCTTTTACCGCAGAAAACAGAAAAACCAAAAAGTAAAAAACAGTAATTCCCTTCATTATTTTACATTTTAAACACTGTAACAACAATCCCTATTTTAGTCTTTTTACAATGGGAAGATTTTGTTTTTTGGCCTCTTCCATTGCCAGTCGGGTAATTTCTCTTGCCCCCTTTTCACTTAAATGTGTATCATCCTTTCTTCCTTCCGGAAAATTTTCGTTGGGTTCGGTCCATAAAAACATGGCTTTCGAAGTTTGGTCGCCAAGTCCGTTTACCCATTTTTCGGTAATTTTTTGAAGGTCGATTAATGGGACGTTTAATTTTTTTGCCACCTGGCAAGTTGCCACAGGATAATCTCCGTGGGTGTCGGTTAGTTTTCCGTTATCGCCAAATTTGCGCCGGACAATTGAAGTAAACAAAATTGGAATTGCACCTTTTTCGCGGGTTTCGACTACAAATTTTTCAAGGTTCGTTGTGTAAGTCCCGAAAGGAGTTGTAAATCTTGCAGAATCGTAATCTTTCTGGTCGTTGTGCCCAAACTGGATAAAAACAAAATCACCGGGACGCAAACTGTCGAGTACAGCTTTCCACCTTCCTTCATTAATAAAGCTTTTACTACTCCTCCCATTCACAGCATGATTTTTAACTGTTACTGTTTCATCAAAAAATTGATTCAAAACCTGGCACCAACCGGTTTCGGGATAAACCTCAGGCTTTTTGTTGGCCATTGTTGAATCGCCAACTGCAAAAATTGTAAATGACCTATTACTTTGGCAACCGGATAAAACGAAAAAGACAAACGATATCAGGAACAGTATTTTGGTCATTGCTGGTCAAATTTTAAAGCACTTTCGGGCACTTCTTTACCAATTTTGGTTTGTTTTTTAAAGTCAGTTATACCCGATGAAACAAGAGTAATATTTTCAC
>JBBQPP010000371.1:0-4645 GCA_038217255.1 Bacteroidales bacterium
TTCATCCTGAAGAAACTGTGGTGATTAGGTGTGAGTAATGATTAGTTTCCAGGAAATACTAATTTGATGTTCGGAATTACTAAGAGTATGTTTTGAAATGCTATTAAAACATTTTACGATTTTTCTTCAATCCGCCGAAAGGTGCAGAGTACCGTTAATATTTGCAGAAAAACTCCTTTTTCATTTTTTAGGTCATTGAGGAAAGATTCTGCGGGGCAGACGGCCGCGTCGTCCAAAACTATTTCATCCATCATTTTATTTAGAAATATTCTACTTTCGATATTATTGTCAATATCACAGCTTTGTTGTATTTTGCACCAACGATGGATAAAATACTATTCCGTTAACCAATGACAACCGACACTAAATTCTTGACTAAAATATCTTTGTATTGTTCATATTTATTTCAAATTAAAAATTATGAAGAAGCCAAATAAAGGGAAAATAGCAAATAATGAAACATCAGATTCATTATTAGATAAGACTGTTAATTCAAAAAACAGTCAGTTTCCAATAGTTGGTATTGGTGCTTCTGCAGGAGGCCTGGAAGCATTGGAACAGTTTTTTGGAAATATGCACGAATACAGCGGAATGGCTTTTGTGGTTATTCAGCATCTCGACCCAAACCACAAAAGCATTATGTCAGAGCTATTGCAGCGAATTACAAAAATGAATGTAATTACAGTTACCGACCGTCTGAAAATTAAGCCAAACTGCGTATATGTAATTCCATCAAATAAAAGCATGTCTATATTAAACGGTGCATTGCATTTGTTCGAGCCAATTGAAAAACGCGGTTTGCAGCTACCCGTAGATTTCTTTTTCCGTTCACTTGCCGACGACCTGCGGGAACACAGTATCGGTATCATTCTTTCAGGAATGGGGTCTGACGGTAGTTTGGGACTAAAAGCAATAAAAGAAAAAAACGGATTAGTATTAGTACAAGAACCCGCATCAGCCCAATTCGACAGTATGCCACGCTCGGCCATTGAAGCGGTAAGGATTGATATTGTTGCACCGGCCAACGAACTGGCGGCGAAATTGTTAAATATTACCAAAACAATTATACACCAAAACGTTACCCCTGAATTAGAGAAAGACGCCAGTTCACTCGAAAAAATAATTATTCTTTTACGCACACAAACCGGAAACGATTTTTCGCAATACAAAAAAAATACGATGTATCGCCGCATCGAAAGACGCATGGGGATTCACCAAATCGATAAAATAGCAACCTACGTGCGCTATTTGCAGGAAAATCCTGCCGAAATAGAAATTCTTTTCAAAGAATCATTAATTGGTGTTACCAACTTTTTCCGCGATGTTGCCGTTTGGGAAAAGTTAAAAAATAAGGTTTTGCCTAATATGTTTGCAGAATTGCAGCATGGTCAAATGCTTCGGGCATGGATACCGGGCTGTTCAACCGGCGAAGAAGCCTATTCCTGGGCTATTATTTTTAAAGAAGCAATTGAAAAAGTAAAACCCAATAAGAATTTAACTTTGCAAATATTTGCTACCGACATTGATAGTGGTGCAATAGAAGAAGCCCGAAATGGAATTTATCCGGAAAATATTGTTGCCGATGTATCGGCAAACCGACTGAGCCGCTTTTTTGTGAAAACTGACATGCAGTACAGGGTAAATGCCCAAATACGCAAAATGGTAGTGTTTGCACAGCAAAACGTAATTAAAGACCCACCATTTACAAAGCTCGATATTCTCTCTTGCAGAAACATGCTGATTTACATGGAAAGCGATTTGCAGAAAAAATTATTGTCGCTTTTTCATTATAGCTTAAACCACAGAGGTATACTGTTATTGGGAAGTGCCGAAACCAACGGCGATAGGAATGAATTATTTACTACCGTTAATTCAAAACTGCATATTTATCAAAGTACCAGTTCGCCAAAATCCGAAAAGCTTTTTAATTTCCCCAACGCATTTGCACGAACCAAAAAATATATCAGAGAAAATCAAGCTATTGAAAAAAATCACGATAATATTCAAACCCTTGCCGACAATTTGCTTTTACAACAATTTTCGCCTGCCAGCGTATTGGTAAGCAACCAGGGCGATATTCTTTATTTAACCGGCAATACCGGAAAATATCTTACACCGGCAGCCGGTAAAGCCAGCATGAATATTTTTACAATGGCACGCGAAGGGCTGCAAAACGAATTACCTGTTGCATTTCGAAAAGCAATGCGGAATTACGAAAAATTGATTTTGCATCGTATAAAAGTATGGACTAATGGCGGAACGCAAATTGTTGATGTTACCATTCAACAAATAGAAAGCCCTTTGGCTTTAAAAGGAAAAATAATGGTTGTTTTTTCCGATGTTCCCATAGAAAAACAACAAATGGCAAATCAAAAAAAAGAAAATGCTACCGACCTTGCTTTGCAACCGGAATTTGAACAAGAAATACAACGTTTAAACGAAGAATTGCAATCCACACACGAAGAAATGCAAACTTCGCAGGAAGAGCTAAAATCGACCAATGAAGAGTTGCAATCATCAAACGAAGAATTGTAGAGTTCCAATGAAGAACTTACTACATCGAAAGAAGAAATGCAAAGCCTTAACGAAGAACTTCAAAGCGTAAACGCTGAACTTCTGAGTAAGATTGAAGATTCGGTAAGAGCAAGAAACGATACATTAACTCGGTAAAAAAACCTCGTTATTGATTTTCAATCATTTAAACGTGGTAGGGAAAAATATTTTTCGGGATAATTTTTTCGGGGTTTTTCGTACCTTGCCCGTTGGGGCAAGTATAAGTATTTCCCCATTTTATTTATTTGATTATGTTAAAAAGCCGGTGTTTTTGTTGCATTCAACGCACTGGCTTTTAATATTTTAAAGATAACTATTTTTAATAAAACCACCAAAAACCCTTTAGGGGAAATGTGCAAAAAAACAGGGTAAAGGTAAGCAGGTAGCTTACCAGGTTGCCAAAACAATCCAGTCCGGTTTTCCCGGGCTGGCAGAGAAAATCATGGGGCTGGTCGACCCGCGCAAACGCAAGGATTATTCGTTGGCGGAGCTTGTGGTGGGCGGCATCATGCTGTTCGTTTTCAAAGAAGGCAGCCGGAACGCTTTCGACAATGACAGGAGGGAAGCTAAGTTCAGGAAAAACTACGAAAGGGCTTTCAAGCTGAGGCTCCCGGGCATGGACGCGGTGGAAGACCTGTACCGTTTGCTCGACGAGGGCGAACTGGAAAGCCTGAAACACCTTTTGGTCAAAACATTGATCGAAAAGAAAATATTTTATAGGTTCCGTTTCATGGGCAAGAAGTATTTTGTTGCCATCGATGGCACCGGGGTGGCAAGTTACGGAACCGATTATTGCGGGGAATGTACCAGCAAAACATCCAAAAACGGGAAAACAACTTATTTCCATAACGTGCTGGAAGCAAAGCTGGTTACCCATAACGGGATGTCAGTTTCGATAGCAACGGAATGGGTGCGGAACGAAAACGGCAAACAATACGACAAGCAGGATTGCGAACTCAACGCTTTCAAACGCCTGGCGGTGAAACTAAAGAAGATGTACCCGCGGCTGCCATTGGTCATTTTGGCCGACGGCCTGTATGCCAACCAAAGTTTTTTCAAGATATGCAAAGACAACGGGTGGGGGTTCATCGTCACTTTTAAAGACGGCAGTTTGCCGAGCGTACATGAAGAAATGGGGCTGCTCCCGGGAGGTGCCTGGCAATGCAGGGGACGTTTCCTTGCAGGCAAGGGAAAACGCACAAAACAAAGTTTCCGTTGGGCAAACGGAATCGGCTACCGCGGCTTCGAGCTATCGGTGGTCGAATGCAAAGAAACCACCGTGCACGCCGCCCAAGGAAAAACAGAAGAAAACACCTTTACCCACATCACGGACATACCGATCGACAATTCGAACTACCACCTTATTTCCCAGGGCGGGCGTATGCGGTGGAACATCGAAAACTCGTTCGATTACCTGAAAGAACATGGATATAACCTGGGGCACAAATTCTCAAGGAGTTCCTTTTGTGCCCTGAAGAACTATTATCAAAGCATGCTAATGGCCCATATGATAAACCAGTTCGTGGAAAAAAGTACCGAGGTAACAGTCTTGCTCAAAGCACACAGCAAAGAAACCATAGCCAACCTGTGGAAAAGGTTGCTGGCCTATTTCTCGGAAAACAAAATAAAATGCGGCGAATACGAAAAACTGCTGGGCAAACGCTACCAAGTCAGGTTGGAATGAACACTCCCGGAGGACACCTGCTCCGAAACATTCAGGTTAACAAGTAAAAATAAATCGAAAGGAGGGAACACATCAAAACTTAAAATATTCTCGCTCTGCCAACAGCACCCATGCCGTTGAATGGGGAACTATGCTTTGAACCGGAACATCACCCAATGAATTTATCTAAAAAGATTACTAACCGAATTAATGGATAAATGGTATGTGTTTTGGAGAGAGCACAGGCTAAAATTCATATCTGCTCCTGGTGAAGATGTTTACGTTTTCACATCCATATTTGCTCCAACTGATATAGAAAAATCGATATTTCACCGTTGGAAATGGCATAACGACAGTACCAATAAATGGGAAATTGTTGAAGATTTAGGTTTTGAAATTACTGGAGGCAGAGATGCCGGTTTTCGTGGT
>JBBQPP010000372.1:0-4630 GCA_038217255.1 Bacteroidales bacterium
CACACCTTTCTTTTTCGTATTCCAAACCTGGCGGAAAAATTCAGCAGATACTATAAAAACGTCTCAAAAGAGCTTGGATAAGAGATTAAACCTAAAGAGAAATATATGAATGGTTTTGGACACTTTTCTCCAGGGATGCAACAATTTGAAAAAGCCAAACAAATTTTTGATTTAAACATAAATCATTATCCCGAAAGTTCTACGGTTTATGATTCTCTTGGTGATTATTTTGCAGCAATCAATGAAAAATAAATGCAATTGAAAATTACAGGAAAGCGCTTTCAATTTTAGAGAAGGAATCTACAGGAAATAAGCTAATGTCTTAATCTCCTCAATTAACATTTTAGCTTCTTTATTTTTATTCTGGTAAATAAGAAATTCGGCTTTTATCAAATTGAACCTGATTGTTACATAATTTCTATGATTTTCCGGGACAACTTTCAATTCACATTGCTGGTTTAAAACAAAGGCCTGTTCAATTTTTCCTGTATTTAAAAGGGCGCGAGCATAAATTATTTTCGAAAGTTGATTTTGCCAGGTAAAAGACGCGTCCACCATTTCAAACCGATCCAACATCAGCTCCATAAAACTGCAAATCTCTTCAAACTTATTACCGAAATTCAATGAATACATAATAATAGGCTCAAAAATTGGATTTTCTGATTTTGATTGAATACCTGTTTGGTAAAAAAAATCTGCCTTTTTGTAAATTTTATCCATTAATTCTGAATCTACCTTGTCAAAAAAAACTGACTGATAAATTGCCTGCGCCCCGAAATAATATCCTGCAAGCTTGGGTTGTATATTATCCGGTATTTCAATTTTTTGAAACAGTTCATATTCTTTTTTACAGCTTACATTATCTTCTGCCAGAAAATACTGCATAAATTTTAAAAAGTGTCCTCTAATTAATGCATCCACGCTATGTTTATTTTCAAGATAGAAATCGATATTGTCGCCCGAATGCAGAACCAGGCTATCCATGTCGAAAAAACTTTCGAAATAAAAAAATTGCCCCAAATCGGATTTTGCGAGAAAAAATCCCAACAATATATCATTTGTAAATTTCACATAGGTATTTACCGAGTGATAATTACCCCGAACTGTGTATTCGTACAACACATTACTTGAAATTAGTTCATTGTATGCCAGATTAAAAAAGGGAAATTCAGGAAGATCCTTTTTTTCAACTGAAGTACTGAGTTTTGCATTTTGAGAAATCTCGAAAAAGGAGTTTATAATTTTTGATTTCTGTTCCATATAGGATCCGGAGAGCACTTTTGAGTTAACAAACTGAGTTAACAGCCCGATATCAGAGTAAATATCTTTAGGTTTTTGATTTAATCCAAAAAGATACAGAAAATAGGGATTTTTGATTATTTCTATTGTCTCAGGATAATGAAATTTCAGATATTCAAAGGTAAGCGATAAATATATTTCATGTAAATTGCGTATTAAGTCATCCAAATTATTGAAATTCAGATAAATAGCAATTGTATCGAGTGTATATTTTGATGGATTGAATGGAGCGTTTACTATTCCGAATAAACGTTTTAAGGTAGAAATGCTTATTTGTCTGTTGGTTTTTCCAAGAATGTCAGCGGATAAAATTTGACAGTCTTTTGCATAAGTAATCTCAAATCCATATTTTTTCTGGATTTCTTTTTTTACAATTGATCGAACATTGATTATTTCATCAATCATTATTACTTATATATTTTAGACTCAATAAATAACACATTCTACTTTATGTAAGATACAAAAAATATATTTCTTATTTTAACTTACCGTCACCTAATATTTATTTTTGAACCACCTTTTTTAAATAGTTTGTTATGAACAAAATGAACAAATAATGAAAAATTTAATGAACCCTATTTTTAAAAAACCGTATAGATTTATACGTTATTAAAACCGTTAAATCAAAACACCATGAAACACAAAAAATTAACTAATCGGGAAATCGCCAACTTAAGGAGTCAAAACCAATCGTTTGAAAATTATTTTTCAAACTATTACATGTCAAAAAATAATATTGCAATTGTCGATAAAAATCACAACGAATTACATTTTGTGGTTGATTGGCAAATGGAGAATAACAGTCAGGATATATCAGTTAAGTTTAAGTGATATTTTACCGACAAATATTTTTTATGTGGAAAAAGAAACCGCCGGAAGTATCGTTTATTGATAATTGTTTAAAGTCAATTGATACAATAAACCAAATTTTAAAAGAGGGTAACTATTTTGAACAAACGGTTGATGGAGACCAAAAAATTGAAGTTTCCATTGAAGAAGAAACTGACACTGTTTTACTTGAAATCAAATTGCGTGAACAAATAGTGCCGGATTTTATTTCTAACTTGAAAAGCAACAGTTTAACAAAACATATTCCTGTTTTAAAGGTAAATAAAGCAAATACACAATTACTGTGGGATCAATTAAATTTGACTGGAAATTGCTTTACTAATATTAAACCGGGCAGAAATCCGTGGTTAATGGTTAAAATCGATTCGGTTATTCAATAATGGGTTCGTCATTTGTTAGTTCAACTTGATGATCAAAAAAATCAACGCATTTTCTCATCGAATATTTTCAAGTACTTCAACCAAATGTTTCCAGAACTTTCCTGTGGTTTCAATATCCAACCGTTCATCGGGTGAGTGCGCACCGCGGATTGTAGGGCCAAATGACACCATATCCAAACGGGGATATTTTTCAAGAAAAAGTCCACATTCCAATCCCGCATGAATTGAACGAACAATGGGTTCAACTCCAAAAAGTTTTTTATATGATTCAACAGTAATCTTTAACACATCAGAATCAGGATTGGGCGTCCAGCCCGGATAGCCGTCAGTATGTTCAACTCCGGCTCCCGCAAGTTTAAAAACAGATTCCACCATTTCGGCTGCCATATATTTGCGGCTTTCAATTTCGCTGCGCTGGCTGGTTGTTACCCTGATTTTATTATCGTCAATAAACTTAACCGAAGCAAGGTTTGTGGAAGTTTCAACCATTCCCTCCATGCGGCTGCTCATTTCCAAAACCCCGTGCGGACAAGCACAAAGCGCATTCAGAAGGTTTTTACAGGTTTTATCGTCAATTACAAACTCTGGTGTTTCAATTGTTTCAATTCTCATCAGTAACCCGGGTTCATTTTTTTCAAACTCAGTTTTTAATTCTGCTGAAAATAAATTGAAATCTGCAACAATGTTTTCTTCTAAGTTTGAAGAAATAGTAAAAATTGCAAAAGCTTCTCGGGCGATGGCATTTCGAAGATTTCCACCATTGAAATCAGTTAGTTTTATGTCATATTTTTGAGCGGGTTTCCAAAGAAATCGGGATACGATTTTATTTGCATTTCCACGGTTTTTATGAATATCATCGCCGGAATGGCCACCCAGCAAACCGGAAACTGATATTTTGAATGCAACCGACTTTTCGGGAACCAGTTCTTTTTTAAAATTGAAAGTTACCAGGGTATCAATACCCCCGGCGCAACCAATAAAAATTTCGCCTTCATCTTCCGAGTCGAGATTTAGCAAAACTGAACCCGTTAAAAAACCGGGCTTTAAATTAAAGGCGCCAGTTAATCCGGTTTCTTCATCAACGGTAATCAAACATTCAATTGGGCCGTGTTTTATTTCTTTTGAAGTTAAAACGGCAAGTTGTGCGGCAATTCCAATCCCACAATCGGCGCCAAGCGTTGTACCGTTTGCTTTTACCCAGCCATCTGAAATTATTGGTTCAATAGAATCGTTATCGAAATCAAAAATCTTATCGCTGTTTTTTTCGCAAACCATATCCATGTGGGTTTGCAGAATTACGGTTGGTGCGTTTTCATAACCAGTGCTTGCCGGTTTCATAATCAGCACATTGCCAATATTATCAGTTTTTGATTCGAGCTTATTTTCTCTGGCAAAATCCAAAAGAAATTGCCTTATTTTCTCTTCCTTTTTTGAAGGGCGCGGCACTTTGCAAATCTGTTCGAAATAGTTAAAAAGGGGTTGAGGAGCTATTTTATTAAGTACTTTCATTCCAGTGATATTAATGGACCAAATATGACAAAATGTTTAAAACTGTAAAAAGGTATTTGTCATGTTTGTTTCATTTATTTGAATTCAGAAAAAAAAGAGTAATAAGCAGCAAATATTCACCGGGTGACTTATCGCAAAAAATCATAGTCGCCCGGTGGATTGTCCCAATTCAATATGATTAAACAAACTGCTTTTATGCCGTTACTTTATCTTGAAATAACTCTTTGAATCCAATTAACCTCTGCCTTTTTTCGTCCCATAACCTTAGCCTTAAAGTTTTTAAACTTTTCAGAAAAGTAACCGGCTCAACCTCTTTAAAGATTGCGTTTTCCTTATAACATTTTTCCAGCTTATAATTAGGAATACGGGCATTGATGTGATGGATATGGTGAAAACCGATGTTTCCTGAAAACCATTGCAACAGTTTGGGGAATTTTACAAACGAACTCCCGTCGATGGCAATATCCCGGTAATTCCAGTCATTGTTGCGTACCCAGGTTACATCTTCATATTGATGCTGTAAATAAAACAGCCAAAATCCGGCAATCGCTGCAAGGTACAAAATGGATATTTGAATAATCAGGAATGTAAAA
>JBBQPP010000373.1:0-4630 GCA_038217255.1 Bacteroidales bacterium
TTGATATCGATATGATGCTTGAAACCGCATGGAGCTTGTTTGCAAAGTATTTTTCAAAAGCGGAGGTTGCAATCAGGAGCGAATTTATGGATCAGTACTGGAAAGGGGAATAAAAACCTGCAACGACAATTGTATAAGACAGAAAGGATATGAAATTTCAATACAACAAAACGGCACTTCAGGATTTGGACAAGCAACTAAAAGTACGGGTGCGTGCATTGCCTACCATAAAAAATAAGGAGGCAGCATTACGTGTTGAAGTTAAACGAGCCAAAGATGAAGCTGTGGTACATGAAAAAAAGCTCTCCCAAAGAATTACAGAATACGAAAAATTTGTTCGGATCTGGGGCGAATTTGATAAAACCCTCCTTTCGATTAAAGATTTGGAATTATCGGCTAAGAAAATTGCAGGTGTAAAAGTTCCGATGTTGAA
Organism: Bacteroidales bacterium; assembly: GCA_038217255.1. Lineage (GTDB taxonomy): Bacteria > Bacteroidota > Bacteroidia > Bacteroidales > Prolixibacteraceae > Draconibacterium. The sequence goes on from JBBQPP010000373.1 coordinate 434, forward strand.
TGACATTATTTTCGAAACAAAAGAATTCAGTCTTTTCAACAATCCACAATGGTTTTTAAAGGGAATTTCGATATTAAAAGAACTCACTACAATCGCAATTGAACGCGAAATCCTTTTCAGGAAAAGTGAACTACTTTATTCAGCCAGAAAAAAAACTACCCAGAAAGTGAATTTGTATGAAAAAGTGCAAATCCCAGGCTATGAAGATGCCATATTAAAAATAAAACGTTTTTTGGAAGATGAAGAAAACCTTTCAAAATCGTCGCAGAAAATTGTAAAAAACCGTCAACAGGAGCAGGAGGAAGTCGCATGATTGTACCAATGCTAAAATATACGTTTATCGCCTATCATCTTGAATATGATAAATTTCTGAATGATATCAGAGATATAGGGATTTTGGATATTGTCGAAAAAACCATTGATCAGGGCAGTTTATCAAAAGAAAAACTCGACTATTTTAAAAACGCAAAACAGGTATATGATTTTCTTGAAAAACAGAAAGTTTCTGCCCTTGCGGAAATTAAGGAAACCGAGGAAGATTTAAAACGTCGGAATGTTGACATTGAGACTAAAAATCTCGCACTCAAAAAATGGCCCGAAATTTATGTTGAAGATATTGAACCATTCAATAAAAAACTTACGATTATTAGATTTCAGTATTATCGTGATAAGTTTGGCAATAAGGATTATAAAAAACCTAAGCTTAGCGGGAAGGAGATTTTAGAAAAAATACTTAAATACAGGGATCAAAATGACGCACTTGTCCAACACGACCTTATTCTAAACAAAGCGCTAAAAGCTGCAAAACCCTGGGGAGAGTTTTCACCAGAAACTATTCAAAAACTGAAGGATAATAATGTCAATATCCGGCTTTTTACTGTAACGGAAAAAAAGTTTGACAAACAGTGGCTTGAACTTTACAACATTAAAATTATCAATACTATTAGCCCCTATGTTTATTTTGCTTTAGTTACAACGGGGGACGAAAACATTGAGTTGGGTGCCGAAGAAGTAGGTGTCCCCGAAGAAACAGTAAGTGTGGTTGTGCAAAAAAAGTTAGAACGTTTCGAGGAAATAACACGGATTGAGCAGGAACTGAATTTTATCGCTCTCAATTATCTTGAAGATTTTCAGAATTATATTTATGAACTTGAAGAAGAAATTGATTTTTCGAAAGTTCTTTTAAACACTGATAACGCAGTTGAGGATCAAGTGAGGGTTATTGAGGCTTATGTGCCAAAAAAAGAAACCTCTGAATTGGACGAATACCTCAAAAACAACTCAATTGTTTACTTTACCGAGAAAGCAAAAAAGGAGGACAAAGTTCCAATCAAGCAAAAAAATAACAGATTCGCCAAACTTTACGAACCAATTGGAAAACTATTTTCGTTACCTGCTTATGCAGAACTGGATTTGACGCCGTTTTTTGCTCCTTTCTTTATGATGTTTTTTGGTTTTTGCCTCGGTGATGCGGGTTATGGACTTGCAATCCTTTTGGGGACAACACTTTACAAACGCAAAGCATCCGCAGAAATGAAACCTATTTTGTCGCTTGCGCAGTATTTGGGTGTTGCAACAATAATTTTTGGCATTTTAACAGGTACTTTCTTTGGAATCAGTCTTTTACAAGTTGAAAGCCTGGGGAAAATCAGGAATATCATGTTGGATAGCCAGAAGACTTTTTATTTGGCTTTGGCAATCGGGTTATTCCAAATACTTTTTGGGTTGATTATAAAAACAGTAAACAGTTTCAGAATGTATGGCTGGCAGTATGCAATCCCTTCAATTGGCTGGTTTATTTTGATACTGGCTATTTTGGATATTGCCATTCTAAAATTAGCTGCACCATACACAAAATATGTGGCCTGGTTTGCGGTTGCTTTAATTGTACTCTGGAGCGACCCAAAAGCTGGAATTCTCGGTCGAATTGGTAAAGGAATTTGGGATTTATACGGGATAACCGGAATTTTTGGTGATGTACTTTCTTATATCCGCTTGTTTGCGTTGGGAATTTCAAGTGCAATTCTGGGTTTCGTTATCAACACAATCGCAACGCAAATCCTTGGCTCGGCACCAATAATTGGCCCGATATTTTTTGTCGTGTTTTTACTCATCGGCCATACCGCCAATTTATTGATTTCATCGCTTGGTTCGTTTGTACACCCCATGCGTTTAACATTTGTCGAATTTTACAAAAACGCCGGTTTTATCGGTGGAGGTAAAGAATATAAACCATTCAGGAATAAACTATTAATTAAAAAGGAGAATAATTTATGACAACAGCAGTAATTTTAGCGTACATTGGAATTGCGTTAATGATTTCATTGGCAGGTATCGGGAGTGCAATTGGCGTTTCGATTGGTGGTAGCGCAACCATTGGCGCATTAAAGAAAAACGAAGCAGAATTTGGTAAATACATGCTGCTCAGTGCATTGCCCGGAACACAAGGTCTTTATGGATTTGCAGGATTTTTTATTGTAAATACTTCAGGCGTTGTTTCTATGGAAATGACTATTTTACAGGGGATTGCCATTTTTGCGGCAGGTTTTACACTTGGAATTGTCGGTTTGTTTTCAGCAATAAAACAAGGACAGATTTGCGCAAACGGTATTGCCGGAATTGGTGCAGGATACGATGTATTTGGTAAATCAATGGTACTTGCAGTATTTCCTGAACTGTACGCAATTGTAGCTTTCGCAGCAACTTTCCTTATTGCAACTGGATTACAATAAAACCTGGATTTTTAAGTTTGCAGGAAGTATTCCTGTTGAAATGCAATGCCATGTTTGGAAATATTTCTAAACATGGCATTGCTTTTTGTTTTTGTGGGAACAGGAGAATCCTTTCTCCTGATTTTGTTGTTCCTTTTTACATGGAAATCACGGACTTTGGAAAGTCCGCTTCCCTTTTTCACGGACCTGGAAAGTCCGTGTCCCTTCTATTTCACAACCAACTTTTTCGAAATTTTTTGACTGCCGTTGTATAAATCCAGAATGTAAATCCCCGAATTCAAATTGAAATTGTATCGAGCGGTTTCATTAGCCGGTTGATCAAAAACCTGATCGAACACTTTTTTCCCGGTCAGGTTAATTACATCTAATTTATTGTACGAAAAATCAGGGCTGTGAATTGTAATTTCTCCGTTTGTTGGGTTCGGATAAATTTTCAACGATGACTTTTCAACTGATTTAATCCCGGTTATAATCGGTATTGAATCCTTTGAAACCAAAACATAGCTTACCGAACGTGGAGGAGTTTCAAACTTTACTTTGCCGTAAATGCTTTTTCCGTAAGCGTTCAGATTTTCATAATTTTGTGGGCCGCCACCCTGCAAAGTTGTGGTTTCACCATTCACATAAACTTTCCTTGAAAACTCGCCATTATCGGTTCCGCCTGTTAAAACGTAGCGGTAAAAACTTTTGGCTTCAGGATAATTTTTCAAATCAAGCTCAACAATTTGTTTTGTCGTCCCTTTGTTTACAACCACTACCCCACTTTCTCCCGTTGAAAACGTAGAAGCGTATGAAATAATGCTGCTATTTCCGGTAACCGTTGATTTTACCATAACATCGCCAAAATACTTTTGAAAATAGTACAGGTAATAAAAAGGTGCGTGAGGTGTTCCCTCTGTTACCCCCGGCTCGTCGTTTCGGGCAAAAAGTCCGTGGTCATCTCCATTGTTCCAACCGTTTGCCAAATCCCAGCGCATAGCCTGTCCGTATTGGTTTTTGATGAGTTCGCCCAAAACCAAAGTTGCATGCATACCGTTGATATATGAAACCGCTTGTTTACTGCCAACTGCGAAAATGTTCCATTCAGTTAATGCAACGGGTAGATTGTCTGTACTGGCGTACTTTTTCAAATCTCCTAAAGCATAACTTTTATAATTTTTTGTGTTTGCCGCAGAATTAAGAATGGTTGAAACATTCGAATTCTGGTCATATGGCGTATAATATGAATGAACAATCAGAAAATCAGCTTTATCTGCAACCTGTGGCAGTACACCGCTGTTCCATTTATTCATCACCTGGTTGTAAGTTACCAAATCCTGCATTACACCAACCCCAATTTTTATTTCAGATCCAATTTCAGCAGCGGCACTTTTCATAGAATCGATAAAGATGCGACAATGTTTGCCGTATAATTCCCCTGAAATAATTTTTGGCTGCCCGTCCTGATTCAATGCGGTATCAATTT
>JBBQPP010000374.1:0-4630 GCA_038217255.1 Bacteroidales bacterium
TTCGCCAGTCACACAAGTAACAACATCAAATTTTATTTCAGGTATTTGTGACAACAATGAAATCGATTTAACTGCATTCCTGAAACTGTTTTTGTTTCCGCGCAACCAGTTGTGCGAATTTTCCAATCCATCCAAACTGATTGTTATTGCCCGCATCCCTGTGTTTAAAAGCGATTCAAGTCTTTGAGGATTCATTTGCAATCCGTTCGAAACAATTCCCCACGGAAAACCACGATCGTAAAGTTGTTGTCCGCAAAGTTCCAAATCATTGCGTAAAAGCGGTTCGCCACCTGTGAAAACAACCATTGTTTTGTTTGGCTCAACAATAGCTGCAATATCGTCAATCGCTGCAATGAAATCTTCAAAAGGCATGTCTTTTACCGATGATTCTTTTTTGCAATCGCTGCCACAATGCAGGCAGTTTAAATTGCAACGGAGGGTACATTCCCAGAAAATATAGTTGAGTTGATGGACAGTTTTTGCATTTTTTCGGTATTGCCTAAAAAGCTCAAATGCAATTTTTTTGCGGATTGAAATTTTGGATATTTTCAATTTTTTGATTTCAGTTTTACGTTAAGTTCTTTTGTGGTTTCCCCAGCATACCAACCATCGTCAGGGTTTTTGAATTCAGGTTTAATAAAAGAAACAATAGTATCAAGTGATTGGAACTTGCCATTCAATTCCCCATCGACGTCATCAAATTCAATATTGAAATCCTTATCGCCAGGAAAATCATTTGTTTGAACATGGAATTTTCCATCTACATCAGTATGGGCTGTATCATTCCGCATGATAACCCGAATACTTTTGATTTTATTGCCTTCAACAGAACTCACTTTTCCGATTACTTTAAAAGTAGCTGAAGGTGTTCCGTATTCAAGATTAGGAGTTCCATAAGCACAGCCACCAAAGGTGCATGCTCCCCCAATTCCAATTATCGATAGTAAAAAAGCGATGAATTTGTTGTGTTTTTCAAGCAGTTTTAGTTTCATTTTGGTTTTTATTGGATTAGATGGATTTTATTTTGAAAAGGTTGCTTTTTAGTTTACTTTCTCTTTCAAAATTACGAATTGATATGATAAAATGGCATTTATTGAAGGTGAAAATTATTGTTTAATTTTGAAAAGATGGATTCATTTAGAATTAAACAGAAACAGGAATTGGAAAGCTTGTCTGTAGATGATCCGCAGGCAATTGAAGAGGGTTTAAATCAATTGAATGAGGGAAAATTCATACCTTAATCCGAAGTTCGAAAAAATATCAAACTCTTATTGAATCCAAATATATCTTTGTAATCGTTACTTACGTACCCATTCACCCATCACCCAATCACCCAATCACCCTTTCCTTACACCAACCCCGAAAATCCCATAAATGCCATTGCCAGAATACCGGCGGCAATTAAAGCGATAGGAGTTCCTTTTAATCCTTTTGGTATATTTTGAAGATCTAAGTGTTCGCGGATTCCTGCAAAAATTGACAATGCCAATCCAAAACCGATGGCATTTGAAACTGCAAATACAACACTTTCCAACAAATTAAATTCCTTTTGTACAGTTAGGATTGCAACTCCAAGTATTGCGCAGTTGGTTGTAATTAGCGGCAGGAAAATACCAAGTGCCTGGTACAAAGCCGGGCTGGCTTTTTTCAGGATGATTTCAACCAATTGAACCAGGGCTGCAATTACAAGAATGAATGCGATGGTTTGCAGATAGGCCAGCCCAAGTTTATTCAATACAAAGTTTTGAATGAGATAGGTTACTATTGTTGCCAAAACCATTACAAAAGCCACTGCGCCTGCCATTCCAACTGCCGTTGAAATGCGTTTGGAAACTCCCAAAAACGGGCAGATTCCCAAAAATTGCATCAATACAATGTTGTTTACAAGTACTGCTGATATGATAATAATTATATAGCTCATTTTTTATCCTCCTAACTTTTTTTAATCCGGCTGATTAAAGCAATTAAATAACCCAAAACTATAAAAGCTCCCGGTGCCAATACGAAAATAAGTGTAACGTAATGTTCCGGATAAATTGTGAAGTTGAAAATTTTACCACTGCCCAGAATTTCCCTGATACTGCCAAGCAAAACCAAAGCAAAAGTGAATCCAAGGCCGATTCCAATTCCGTCAATGGCGGAAGATAGGATTGTATTTTTCGAAGCAAAAGCTTCAGCCCTGCCAAGTACGATACAGTTTACCACAATCAGCGGAATAAAAATGCCCAGACTCTTGTAAAGCGCAGGAACATAAGCTTGCATAATTAACTGGACAACTGTAACAAATGCAGCAATAATTACAATAAAACTTGGTATTCGAACTTTATCTGGGATTACATTTTTTACAAGAGAAATCGCAATATTTGACATCATTAAAACAAATGCCGTGGCAAGCCCCATTCCCAAACCGTTTATGGCCGAAGAAGTTACACCCAAAGTGGGGCACATTCCCAAGACCAGCACAAATACCGGGTTCTCTTTTATAAATCCTTTTGTAAAATTATTCCACTGGTTCATAACTCTTATAGTTTAGAGTTCAGAGTTCGGTGTTCAGTGTTGTTAAACACTTAATTACATTCCTCTTTACTTCTGTTCTTATTTGTTTTTGAATTTATCTCCTTTAAGTTCACTTTCAATGAGATAGTTAATTAACCCTCTTATTAATTTACCAACTTCATCTGCTAAATCATAAGCATCCCGAAATTCTTCTTTATTTATATATTCATAATCTAAAGCTCTGTAAAGTTGAGAACGCGTTTCTCCTGCTGATCCCTTCGAAACATAAAGAAATTGAATAAACTCCTTGTTACCTCCACGTTCAAATCCTTCCGCAATATTATCCATCGCTGATCCCGAAGAAGCTTTTATTTGACCGACAAGTTTGAAGTCTTTGGAAAATAATTCCTTGTCAGTATATTTTTTAATAAGCTGACAAAGGACACGAGCCTTTTGCCATGCAATTATATCTTCAAATTTTTGGAACATACTCATAACTTGTTTCTTTAAACTTACTCTGAGCTCTGAACTTTGAACTCTGAACTCTTATTGTTTTCTTCATAAGCCGCATAAGCCCGCACAAGTGCATCTAAAAAAGCCCGCGACGAAATTGTTGATGCTGTAATCGCATCAATATCCCCTCCGTCTTTAGAGACTTCGAATTTTGTCGTTTTTGGGCTTTTACCAATTACGTTTTGGTTTGGTTTTTCGGCGTTGTTAAACCAAACGCCCATTTTTGAGCCAAGACCAGGCGTTTCAGCATGTTCAAGAATTTCGTAACCCGAAAAATTGCCCGATTTATCGATACCAGCCATAATTGAAATGAAGCCGCCAAAACCCTTTTTTGTATAGGTTTTTATGGCAACTCCAACCAGTACCTGTCCGTTATAAGCAGGGAAAATCTCAAGGCTGTCGCCTGTAGTTTCGGTGGCAACTTTAAATGAGGTGCCGAGTGTTTCGTATTTTGGGAGTACTTTTGTAATAGCTTCGTTTTGAGCTTTTATTTTTGCCAGTTCAATCGGGCCTTTGGTCAAGTCATAAACATAACCAAGCGCGGTTGCTGCAATTGCAGTTACCACCAAAAGTGTAACTACCATATTTGTAAATGTTGATTCGCGTTTTGCCATGTTTATTTCCCTCCAAATCGTTTTGGTTTCACATATGTATTGATGAGAGGTGTAACCGCATTCATAATTAAAATTGCAAACGAAATTCCTTCAGGGTATGCACCAAACATTCTGATACTGATAGTTATCAAGCCAATCCCGACCCCATAAATAATTTGTCCTTTGGGATTCATGGGTGACGTAACCATATCGGTCGCCATATAAATTGCGCCAAGCATTAAACCACCTGAAAGTACGTGATAAACAGGATTTATGTAAGTTGTTGGGTTAATTACCCAAAAAACAGCTGCAACAAATGCAACAGTTGCTATTATGGAAACTGGAATATGCCAGGTGATTACTTTTTTCCAAAGCATGTATAATCCACCTAAAATCAGCAGTAAAGCAGAAATTTCTCCGAGAGAGCCGCCAATATTTCCCATTAGCATATCAAATGTAGTGGGTAACTTTTGGGTAATTTCTGAAATCGGTATTCCATTTGAAATGCCTTCCTTAATAATGCTAAGCGGAGTTGCTGATGTAATTGCATCAATTCCGCTGCGTGCGTTTACTGGCCACGATGTCATTTGAACAGGAAATGAAATCAACATGAAAACCCGGCCAACTAAAGCTGGGTTAAAAATATTGTTCCCAAGTCCGCCAAACGATAGTTTTCCGATACCAATGGCAGCAAGCGAACCGATAATTATTATCCACCAGGGAATATTTGACGGTACATTAAATGCAAGCAAAATCCCGGTTATCAATGCCGAACCATCGGTTATCATTGGTTTTATTTTAAGCAGGTATTTTTGAATGGCATATTCGAATGCCAAACAAGCGACAACAGCTATTAATGTAACCCGCAATGCATCAAGTCCAAAAACAAATACAGACCAGGCCAATGCCGGAATCATTGCATAAATCACCCGGTACATTATTTTTTGGGTCGAATCGCCCGAATGTATATGCGGTGATGGTGAAACTGTAAGTAAATTACTCATGTTCAGTTTAATGTTTTAAGTTCC
>JBBQPP010000375.1:0-4615 GCA_038217255.1 Bacteroidales bacterium
CAACGAACTTGATTACGAACTGCTGCTGAGAAATTATGAAGCAGGGGAAAAGGGATTTCCATGGATAAACTCGGATATGCCCAACCGGAAAACCGATACCAACAACAGAACAGGTTTTTCAACCGATTTTATAGGGCAGAATTACGATTACCCCGAAGCATCGTATGTTGAAAGGGATGTCATTGCCGAACGTCACAGAAACTACCAGAAAGGGTTGATGTGGACACTAGCTTACCACCCGCGAATGCCGGAAAAAATTAGAAATGAAGTTTCACGCTGGGGAATGTGTAAAGATGAATTTACCGAAGGAAGCGGCTGGCAGCAGCAGTTGTATGTGCGCGAAGCGCGACGAATGGTAAGTGATTACGTTATGACTCAATATAATTGCGAAGGACTGAAAACAGCTTCTGATCCGATAGGACTTGCAGCTTACGGAATGGATTCGCACCATGTTCAAAGATATGTAACAAATGAAGGTTTCGTAAAAAACGAAGGCAACGTGGAAGCAAGGGTAAAAGGACCATATCCAATCAGTTACCGTTCAATTGTTCCAAAAGAAAAGGAATGTAAAAATTTGTTGGTGCCAGTATGTTTGAGCGCAACACACATTGCTTTTGGTTCAATCAGAATGGAACCGGTTTTTATGGTATTGGGACAGTCGGCAGCAATTGCAGTTTGTTTGGCCATCGATAAGAATATTTCAGTTCAGGAAGTTCAATATAATGAATTACATCGTCTTCTGGTGGAGTTTAAACAGCATTTGAATTGATAAACAAAAATATTGTAAATCATGAAGTATAGTTTGGTACTGCTACTGGCCGTCTTTTCTATTTTGTCCCATGCTCAAAATACACCCTGGATTTCCTATCCTTCGGCTAATGTTACTGAATATGGAGTTTACCATTTCCGGAAAAAAATCGATTTGGAAAAAGTTCCCAATAAACTTGTTATTCATGTTTCTGCCGACAACCGTTACAATCTGTTTGTTAACGGGCAGCGGGTGTGTTATGGCCCGGCAAAAGGAGATTTACAAACTTATAAATACGATGTAATTGACATTGCTCCTTTTATGAACAAGGGTACTAATCAGTTGGCAGCGGTGGTATACAATGGCGGGGCAGATAAACCACTGGCTTTTATTTCGGTACAAACGGCTTTTATGTTACGGGCTGAAAATTCAAAGTTTAACAATCTGGATACAGATGCCTCATGGAAAGTTTATAAAAACCCTTCTTATAATGTGATTTCATACAACGAAATGCTTTTTAAGGAGCGTTGGTTTTATGGATTTTATGCCTGCGGTGGCGGTGACGAAGTGTTTGCTGAAAAATATCCATGGGGCTGGGAAGCAGAAGGTTTTGATGACAGTAACTGGCTGGCCGCCGAACCTTTGGTTTATGAAAAGCAACCACCATGGAACCTTGTTCCGCGTAATATTGCCTTTATGGACAATCATTTGGTTTATCCTGAAAAAATCAGAAAAGTAACGGGTGTAACTATTCCAACAGGTAAATTGGACGGAAAAACCAAATTTACAATTCCTGCAAACACTGAAGCTTCAGTTTTAATTGATTTTGAAATTTTTACCATGGGTTATCCTGAACTTACAGTTAGCGGAGGTTCAAACAGCAACATTCAAATTAAATATGCTGAAGCCTTATATGAAGAGGTAAACCTGAAAGTACAACGGGATTCGGTGAATGGGTTGACCATGTATGGTGTTTGGGATAAATTTCATCCCGATGGGAAAGTGCGAACATTCCGTCCGTTGTGGAAAAGAACCTTCAGATATGTTCAGTTTAACATTGAAACCAAAGATGAACCACTTGATATTCTTTCTTATTCGCTCGAATATTCAGGTTATCCGTACCCTGAGATGGCCACATTTGAAAGCGATAATCCACGGCTAAACGAAATTTTTGAAATCAGTAAACGCACATTGCGAATGTGTTCAGGCGAAACCTATTACGATACCCCGTTTTATGAGCAGTTGAGTTATGGCGGCGACAACCGCCCGATTTCGGCCATTTCAACCTACAATTCAACCGACGATCGTTTGCTGCGCGAAGTCCTTCGACTTTATCCACAATCGGAGAACAAAGAAACCGGACTGTTCCATTCTGCCTATCCTTCATGTTTTGATTTCGACCAGGGAAGCTGGTCTCTGGCGTGGATTCAGACCTTGCACGACTATTATTTTATGCGGGGCGATTCAGCTTTTGTGGGGCAGTTCAAAGAAAAAATCGAAGGTGTTCTGAAGTTTTATGAAAGGCATATTAATGAAAACCTTGGCCTGATAGGCACAATCAAACAAAAGTTTTTTATGGACTGGAGTATAACCAAGGGTAGTATTCCACGGACAAATGAATTTAATGAAATTAAAAATTCAGCATTAGTTACACTTTTTTACGCTCACACTCTTAATTGCGCAGCCAAAATTTATCGGGAACTCGATTTAATTGAAAATGCAAAACATTGGGAACAGCTTTCTCAAAACCTAAAAACGGCAGTTTACAAAAATTGCTGGGACGAGAAAAAACAGTTGTTCCGCGATTATCCCGATCAGGAAATCTATTCTCAACATACCAATATTTTTGCCATTTTGTGCGATGCAATTGCTCTTGCCGACCAGCAAAACCTAATGAATCGAATTCTAACTTATGATAAATTTGATGAAATGGCCAGTTCATATTTCTCTTTTTTTCTGTTTAAGGCTTTGCAAAAAACCAGGCTGGAAGATCATTTTCTGGATAATCTTGGTTTCTGGTATAATTTTATCGATCGCGGCCTCACAACTTGCGGAGAAACTGGTTTTGCCTCGCACGACCGGTCTGACTGCCATGCCTGGAGTGCGCATCCTGCCTATTTTATGTTGAGTTCGGTATGCGGAATAAAACCAGCGGATGTTGGTTTCAACAAAGTAATTATTGAACCTCATTTAGGAACATTGACCAGTCTCAATGCAACGATGCCTCACCCAAAAGGAAGAATTTCGGTAGATTATGTGATAGTAAATGGTAAGCTGAATGCAGTTATTGAATTACCGGGAGGAATGCAGGGAACGTTTATTTATAAAGACCAAATGATTGATTTTCAAGGTTCTAAAACCACAAGACTCTAATTTTAATATTAATGGTTTACGCTCGTTGTAAAATTACGGGTCACCGGTTAATTCACATTTAAAAAGAACATTGTTTTTATTACAAGGATAAAAATTTCAGATTAATTGTTCGTAATTGATCAGAATCCAAATACCGTGTTAAATTGAATTTCTTAAAATAAATTGCGATGGATTTGAATATTGTTCGAATGGTGCTCCATTAATAAACGATACTACTAAAGTTCCCATGTTCTTGAAATCAGTACTTAACACAGATATCCCACCTGCCAAAATCTCCTTCATTGGTGTATCGTCATACGAAATAATGCCAATTTCTTTTCCGGGAATCCAATTTCGTATCTCAAGTTCTTTTAGCAGGTTAATTAATTCTGTGTCGCTGTATAGCAAATAAATGGTTTTGGTTTCAATTGTTTTGGAATCTAAGGTTTTTACCATTTTGAATTGAATTTCATTTGCAATGCAAAACTTCCGGAATCCTTTCAGGCAACCTTCAGGTACAAATTGAAAAGGACTTTCCGAACTGCTAAAAACAATCTGATCATACTTCATTATTTTTTCTTTTTGCGAAACCAATCCATTATAAATGTCGTTTTCAAAATCCTGGATAATAGCAGCATATTTCCCTTTCAGTTTTGAAACCGATTTGTCTAAAATAATAAGTTTTTTGTCAGGGATTTTCGACATTATTTTCGAAACATCTTGATTAAAATGCGGCATTATGACGTAATAGCTATATTTCCCTAAATTCGACTTAATCAATTTTTCAAAACGTTTGATATCGTAATGATGAAAAAAAACCTCAACTTCTATATCGGGATTGAGTGTATTTAAAATTTCGTCATACAATATTTCCTTATAGGCATTCATTCTGTCAAAAAGCAAAAAAACTTTGGTTTTCTTTTGATATTGGGTATTCGAGATAAAGTATCCTTTCCCCTGTTTCGATGAGATAATTCCCATTTCGCGCAATTCTTCATAGGCCCTGATTACTGTTCCGGGAGATAATTCAAATTCGTTACAAATTTTATTTATCGATGGAATATTTTCTCCAATTTGCAATTGTGAATTTTCAATTGCCCCTAAAACACTTTCTTTAATCTGCTGATAAATAGGTTTAATTGACTGTTTGTCAGGTTTTTTTAACCACTTCATATGAATTTATATGTTTTATAACATCTTCAATAGTAAAGTGTAAAAATAAGTAATATTTCTAATTTCGATTAAATAAGTATGTATAAGTAAAAATCTAATTTTAACAAAAATATTTAATAATGAAAAAGTTATTCTTATTAGCTGCTCTTTTTGCCGTTTGTTTTGCAAATGCGCAAGGAAAATGGAGTGGTCCTTCGGTTGATTTTTCACATGGGAAATTAATGGTTTCCGAAAACCACCGTTTTTTGGTTTTTGAAGATGGTACACCTTTTTTTTATCTTGGCGATACCGCATGGGAATTGTTTCACCGCTTATCAAAAACGGATGCTGAAAAATATCTGG
>JBBQPP010000376.1:0-4607 GCA_038217255.1 Bacteroidales bacterium
ATAACGGAATCCGTTGCAGGTGTTAATTACACCGTGGTAAAATTCGAGCCAGCCATCTTTTGTTTTAATGGGCACCGAACCGGCCCCGATTTTTGTACATTGCCAGGCACTTTTTGCAAAAGGAGTGACTTTCATTACACAGCGATGCTCGCCCCAGTATTTCATATCGGGACTATAACTGATGTAAATATCGCCAAAAGGAGTGTGACCATTATCGCTGGGACGGCTCAACATGGCGTATTTCCCGTTTATTTTTTCAGGAAACAAAACCCCGTTTCTGTTAAACGGCAAAAATGCATTTTCACACTGGTGAAAGGTTTTAAAATCGAAAGTATAGGCAATCCCGATTGTTGGACCGTGGTAACCGTTACACCAGGTTACCCAGTAGCGGTCTTCGATAAAGGTAACACGTGGGTCGTATTTGTAATCCGATTCAATCATTTCCGTGTTTCCGGCAACCATTTCAATGGGGTCGTGATTGATATCCCAGTTGATGCCATCTTTGCTAAAACCCGCGAAAATATTCATTTGCACAGCTTTGTTGTCGCAGCGGAAAACACCGGCAAAACCATCTTCAAAAGGAACAACGGCGCTGTTGAATATACTGTTGGATGTAGGAATATGATAGCGGCCAATCACAGGATTTTGTGAGTAGCGCCACATTACATCAGTTGAACCCTGAGGGCGTTCTTCAAATGGAATTTTTGCTTTTGTTGTCATTTTAATTTGAGTTATTTGTTTTGTCAATTTCTAACTGTTCTTTATTATCCGGATGTGCAAAAGGAACAAACCACGCTGCAAAAAATGCCGGAATGGTTGCCACCAGCACCCAAATAAAAAATATTTTGTATCCAAACATATCACTGAAATATCCGCTGAGCATGGACGGAATCATAAAACCGAGGTTATTAATTCCTGTAGCAAAAGCGTAGTGCGCCATTTTGTATTTTCCGGGTGCAACCTGCTGCATCATAAATAACATGAGTCCCACGAAGCCAAATCCGTAACCAAAATATTCAAGTACAACTGCTGCCCCAATAATAAAAACGCTATCGGGTTGATAAATTGCCAGCCCGGCATAAACGGCAAATGGAATATTAAAAGATGCAACGAGAAACATCAAAGCTTTTTTGAGGCCTTTTTGTGCAATGAAATAACCTCCCAGAATAGATCCTGCAACAAAAGCAACGGTTCCGAATGTACCGTAAATTACACCGATTTGTGTGGTTGATAAACCCAAACCGCCATCGGCAACTGCGGCTTTAAAAAACAGGGGCGCAATTTTTATGGCAAATCCTTCGGCAAAACGGTATAGAATGATGAATGCAATAGACCAGAAAATAAATTTTTTCTGAAAGAAGGTTTTCAACACATCCCAAAGTGTTGCAAATCCTTCTTTAAACGATGTAACATTTGTTGCAGAACCACCTTTGGGCAACATACGCGAATGGTACAAACCAACGGCGGCCATTACTCCGCCAATACCCATCATAACAGCAATCCAGGCATTTACAACGCCAATTCTTTCTTCGAGTATTCCCGCAAGTGTAACAAATCCGCCGTAGGCAACCAATTTGCCAATGTTATAGGAAGCTCCCTGCCAGCCAATATATTCGGCTTGCAGTTTTGGCGAAAGTACGTTTAAATACACACCATCAGTGGCAATGTCATTGGTGGCGCCGCTAAAAGCAATGATTCCCAGCAATGCAATTGAATAGGTGAAAAAGTTTGGAAATGGCAACGAGAGAGCTACAAGAGCAAAAGTGATTCCTGTAACCAATTGTGATGTTACAACAAAAAACTTTTTCGATTTGAACATTTCCAAAACCGGACTCCACAATGGTTTTAAGGTCCATGGAATCATAATCAAAGAAGTCCAGAAAGCGATTTGAGTGTCGGAAACCCCCATGTTATTTTCATCATGAAGCATATCCTTTTTTCAGTTATATTTTTTTCAGTTTTATTTCTGTTATCCAGTTGCAATTCGCAACAAAAAGGAAAGCCTGAAAAACAAACTATTTCAACCGAGAAAAAATATATGGTTGTGGCGTATGTGGCCGGTTACCGCGACTTTGATTTTTCAACAATCGATGTATCCGGAATAACACACATTAATTATGCTTTTGCAAATATCCGCGATGGAGAAGTGGTTTTTGATACTACAAAAATTGATGGGGTAGTGCCAAATGCAGGTGATGTTGATGAGTTAAACAGCCTGAAAAAGAATAAACCCGGTTTAAAGGTTTTGGTTTCGGTGGGTGGTTGGACCTGGTCGGGTGGTTTTTCCAATGCCGCATTGACGGAACTATCGCGGGCAAAATTTGCCTTAAGTTGTGCAGCTTTTGTAAAGGAATATCATCTTGATGGAATCGATCTCGACTGGGAATATCCTAATCAGCCAGGCGCCGGAAATATTCACCGACCTGAAGATGTGCATAATTTTACATTGATGTTAAAAGCTGTTCGCGAAGAACTGGATTTGATGGCTCAAAATGAAGGAATGGGAAATCACTATCTTTTAACAATCGCCACCGGAGCTGATGAAACGTATGTTAAAAACACCGAACTTGGGGAGTTGCACAAATACATTGATTTTTTGAACATAATGACCTACGATTTTTACAATGGCTGGCACAATGTTAACGGGCACCACAGTAATTATTTGCCTTCAGCGCAGCCCGATATGGATAAAAACAGCGTGGTTAATGCCGTTGAAATGCATATAAATGCAGGGTTCCCGGTAGGGAAAATAAATCTGGGGATTCCATTTTACGGGCGCATCTGGAAAGGAGTAAAAACCAATTCAAACCAGATTTTGTTTAACAAAGCTGAAACCGTTGGAATGGGAATTGACTATATCGATTTTTATCAGAACATTAACGCTAATGGTTACACACGTTATTGGGATGATACGGCTAAAGCGCCCTATTTGTGGAATCCGGAAGAAAAAATATTCATTTCCTACGAAGACGATCAGTCGATTAAATTAAAGATAGAATATCTGAAAAACAGGGGACTGGCTGGTGTAATGTTTTGGGAATACAGTGCCGACCACGACAAAAAACTGCTGAATGCTGTTGTTGAGAACCTGCGGTAGCGTGCATTTTGCTTGTTATATTCGCATTACAATTCATAAAGTTGTAAATTTGACAGAAAAGTCATGGTTTTACTCTTATTTTATTTATTTCTGGCCCTGATTATTTCATTTGTTTGTTCCATTATGGAAGCGGTGTTGCTTTCAACTCCCCAATCTTTTTTGATTGTAAAACATGAAAAAGGAAATGTTTGGGCAAAAAATTTCCTTGATTTAAAAACAAACATCGATAAACCTTTATCTGCCATTTTATCGCTAAATACGGTGGCACATACAGTTGGCGCGGCAGGTGTTGGTGCTCAGGCAATTAAAGTATTTGGCGAGGCTTCTTTTGGGATCGTATCAGCTATTTTAACAATTTTGATTTTGGTAATCACCGAAATCATCCCAAAAACAATTGGGGCCAACTACTGGCGGAATTTAGCGAAGTTTTCATCGACTGTAATTAAAGGAATGATATTTATTACTTATCCATTGGTTGTCATGTCGGCAGTAATAACCAAAGTGATTTCAAAAAACAAACTTGAACAGACGACAAGCCGGGAGGAAATTGCAGCATTGGCAAATATTGGTGCCGATGAAGGAGTTTTTACTAAAAAAGAACACAAGATAATCCAAAATTTGCTCAGGCTGAAAAACATGAAAGTAACGCAAATTATGACTCCGCGTGTTGTTGTTGCCATTGCCGATGAAAACCTCTTTCTGAAAGATTTTTTGAAAAACAAAGATTATCTGAGGTTCTCCCGCATTCCCATATATTCGGAAAACGAAGATAATATTACGGGGTATGTTTTCAGACAGCGCGTTTTTGAAAAACTTGCAGAGAATCAATACGAATTGAAACTGAAAGATATTAAACGCGAAATCGTGATAGTGCCCGAATCCATTGTGTTGTTTAATTTGTGGGAAAAACTGTTGGAGGCAGAGGAGCATATCGCCCTAATAGTTGATGAATATGGCGGCTTAGACGGAATTGTAACAATGGAAGATATAATAGAAACTTTGCTTGGCCTCGAAATTATTGATGAAAAAGATACAGTAACCGACATGCAAAAATATGCGCGTGACAGGTGGAAGGAAAGACAAACAAAATACAATATGTTGGAAAAATTAAATAATGCCAACGAGGAAAAAACGGAAAATACATAATCCGCGCCAGGGAGGGAAAATATGGTGCATAAAACAAATTCCCGCGTTGACATATTGATTTTATGTTTAGTTTTGAACTTTCAAAAATCGATAATTAATAATTAATGGATCCATTAACCTCTAATCCTCAAACAGCTTAGCAAGTAGCCGCATTGTGCTGGCCGTGGTATTTGTCCATATTTCTTTATAGGTTGCATTTACCTGCATGGGCATATAAGGTTCATCGTCTTTTTCAAAAGTTTCAATTCCTACCGGTACAGCTCCAACCACATCACCTGCATAAGCGCCATATAATGGTGGGAAGTCATACCCGTCTCCATAAATTGTACTCATTGCAAAGGGATTAAAACCAACAATATATTCA
>JBBQPP010000377.1:0-4600 GCA_038217255.1 Bacteroidales bacterium
ATGAAAAACCAAAACAACACCCGCCGCGAATTTTTGAAAAAGTCAGCAGTTTTTGCCGCAGGCTCAGTAATCATCCCAACAATAGTTCCGTCAACTGTATTTGGGAAAACAGCGCCAAGTAATCAAATTAATATCGGAATGATTGCAACAGGTCGCCAGGCTGTAAATGCCAACCTCAAAAACGGATTTCTGAAACTGGATAATTGCCGGGTAATTGCCATAAATGATGTCGATTCGTGGCGAATGGCAAATGCAGAAAAAATAATTAACGAAACCTATTCAAAGGCAGGCAAAAGTTATTCAGGCGTAAAAAAGTACGATGATTACCGCGCAGTAATTGCCAACAAGGATGTGGATGCAGTTATGGTTTCCACTCCCGACCACTGGCATGCTCCGGCAACAATTGCAGCGGCGCTGGCTGGCAAGCATGTTTCGATGGAAAAAGCATACACCGTTGCACCAGCCTGGGGAAAAGCAGTGGTTGAAGCTGTAAAGGCTAAAGGTGTTACCGGGCGTTTGGACAGTGAATTTCGTTCAATCCGCGAAATGAACCGTGCCGTGGAATTGGTTCATAATAAAGCGATTGGCGATTTGGTGGAAGTGGAAGTTGGCGTTCCGGGCGAACTGAATGGGAGTGCTCTTGGTCCTCAGCCGACCACGCCCGTTCCAAAAGAATTGAATTACGATATGTGGCTCGGGCCGGCATTCCCGGCACCATATACCATGCAGCGCGTTCACGAACCCGGGACCATTGATTCACGCCCGGGCTGGCTGCGAATTTCGGATTATTGCAACGGAATGATTACCAACTGGGGTGCACACCTGAATGACATTGCGCTTTGGGGAATGAAAAAAGAGTACGAAAATCCGGTAAGCATTGAAGGAACCGGAACTTTTGATAAAGGTATCTGGCACACCATCAGCGCATTTAACGTAAATTATACTTTTGCCGACGGAATGAAACTGAAATACAAAATTGATGTTCCGTTTGTGAGATTTATTGGAAAAGACGGATGGGTCAGGGTTGAATATCCTGATAAATTAACGGCGAGCAACAATTCGATTTTAAATTTTGAACCCGGGCCAAATGATGTATCCTTAAAAGATACTTTAACTGATAAAGCCGATTTTTTACGAGGAATAGTAACCGGAAAACCTACGCTTGAACCTCTTGAAGTTGGATACAATGTTTACCTTTTAACAATGATGGGACTGATTTCCATCACGTTGGGTTCGAAACTGACATGGGATCAGAAAACGGGGCAATTTGTAAACGACAATGCGGCAAATGCAATGCTTACTCGTCCTTTCCGCGAAAAATGGATTGATAAGGATGTGGTTGACTGGATGAATAAATATCAACAATACGATTTAAAGTAACATGATCATGAGAAACATAGTTTTAGTCGCACTTGTCTGCCTGTTTTTTGGATGCTCAAATTCCCAAAAAAAAGAACTCGACAACACTTTCTACGCTTTTAATAATTCGATGCGGTTGCCAAATGCACCCGAAGGAATGGAGGCTCAGGCTGAATTGATTAAAAAGCTTGGTTTTGATGGATTTTCAGGTCATACCAACGACGATTACTTTTCGCGCAGGGCAGCGCTCGATAAAGCCGGACTTAAAATGCCCGAGGTTTACTGGGGAATCGACATGGACAGCACCGGGCAGATTTCGTACAAAGAGGGTTTGAAGGAGATAATTAAAGATTCAAAGGATCGCGAATTGGTTGTTGCACTTTTCTTCAATGCGAAACACTTCATGGATTACAAAGAAGAAGGCGATCCGCTGCTTGCCAAAGCCATTGGCGAACTGGCCGATTTTGCAACGCCTTTTGGAGTTAAAGTTGCCATTTATCCCCATGTAAGCAACTATTGCGAAACTTCGGAACACTCGGTGCGGCTGGCAAAAATGGTTAACAGACCAAATGTTGGGGCTATTTTTAACACCTGCCACTTACTGAAAGTGGAAGGAGAAGAAGGATGGGAGCAGAAACTGCTCGACGCCTTACCTTGGTTGTACATGATTTCGATTAACGGAGCTGATTCGGGCAATACCCGTGAGATGAATTGGGACAGGCTAATCCAGCCGCTGGGCGAAGGCACATTTGATACTTACAAATTAGTGAAACTTGCCAAAGACAATGGTTACAACGGGCTTTTTGGACTTCAGTGCTATGATATAAAACAAAATTGCGAAGTGGCATTAACAAAATCAATAAACACATGGAATGATTTTAAAAAGCGTTATGCACTTGAGAAGCGATAATAATTAGTTCTTTATTTTGAACCTCTACTACCTAACAAAATCGGAAAGCGACAGCGTCACGTCCGTCAACTGCCGGATTGTAGAAAAATGTTGTTGATGTTCTCAAAGGTTCAGCGCACCGTAACCGAAAGGATTGCGCTTCGCTAAAAATCGTGGGGACTATTTTAATGTGCTGTCTGATGCCGGGTGGCGCATTGTTTTTTATACAATTTCGTACCCTCAATTCTCGTTTCAAATACCAAAAACTAAAAAATGTTAAAAAACATTCCATTAGAATGATTGCATATCAATATTTTTAATTTATTTTTAACTACGTTTACGTTAACGAAATATTTATTTAAGTATAATTTAACATTCAATCGAATATGAAATTTATATTATTTTCAGTTTTTACGTTTATCATTTCTGCTGCTTGTTTTGCCGGAAATCAAAAAGTTGAGTTTAAAAACGACGAGAGCAATAAAAAAGTGGAAGTATATATTGATGGTAAATTTTTTACCGCCTTTATTTATCCCGATGACATGGAAAAGCAAACACTTTATCCCATATTAAGCGCTTCAGGTAAAACCATAACACGCGGATATCCGATGAACCCCCGCCCGTTTGAGAGAACAGATCATCCACACCACGTGGGATTGTGGCTTAATTTTGGCGATGTAAATGGCCTTGATTTCTGGAACAATTCCTTTGCGATTAAACCCGAAGACAAACCGAAATATGGTTCCATAAAATTCAAAAAAATAGTTTCCGAAAATCCAAAAAAAGGAGAATTAGTGACTAGCTCAGAATGGGTGGACAATGATGGCAATGTGCTGTTAAACGAAGAAACCACATTCATTTTTTCGGGCGATGAAAACCTACGTACTATCGAAAGGACAAGCAAACTAACCGCAGTAAAAGAAGTAACTTTTAACGGAAACAAGGAAGGCCTGATTGGAATGCGGCTCGATCGTGCTTTTGAAGAACCTTCAAACAAACCCGAGAAATTTTTGGATGCCAACGGGATTGTTACCGAAGTACCACTGATGAACAACGAAGGGGTAAACGGGGTTTACCGCAATGCCGATGGAGTAAAAGGTGGCGATGTTTGGGGAAAAAGAAGCCCTTGGGTCGCGTTGCGTGCCGATAAAGAGGGTGAAATAATAACTATTGTTATTATCGACAATAAAAATAATGTAAACTATCCGGCCTGGTCACATGCCCGCGGCTACGGCTTATTTGCCACAAATAACCTTGGTGGGACTCCTTTCGACAAAATTGCCGATCCCGTAAAAGTTGTTTTAAAACCCGGGCAACAAATTGTATTTAAACATGAAATCGTAATTGGCGGGGACCTTACCAATGAAGAAATCAATAAAATGGCTAAAAGCTTTCAATAAACGATTAACTAATTAACTAAACAAAACTTAAATGCCTATGTAGCAAAGCAATTCATTTGGGGAATCATTCCCTCGTAAAAAAGTCATCACTACTTTTTTTAATCAAATATTTTTAAATCTTTAACTAAAACGTATGAAAAAAAAGACAACTTATTGTACTTTGTTTAAAGGGTATGTATTACCCTTTGCAAAGTCAATTTTAGTTGGGATTTTTATCATTTCCCAACTTGGGGCATTCGCCCAGCAAGTGCACAAGACCGTAACCGGGACTATCAACGGAGAAGACGGTAAGCCAATTCCCGGTGTCACGATTGTTGAAAAAGGAACCACCACCGGAACAATAACCGATGTTGATGGTAATTTTACGATTAGTGTTCCGGCTAATGCTACCCTCCTGTTTTCCTTTGTTGGATTAAGAACCCAGGAAATTGTTGTAGGAGACCAAACCACCCTAAAAGTTACCATGATGACCGACGCGATTGGTTTGGATGAGGTGGTTGCCATTGGTTATGGTACTGCCAAGAAAAAAGACCTTACGGGTGCAGTATCATCAGTGAATGCTGAGCAGATGCTCAAGTACCAGCCGGCCAACGTGCAGGATATGCTTCGTACGTCTGTTCCCGGATTAAAAGTTGGCTACAGTACCAGTGCTAAAAACACACCTGATTTTGAGATTCGTTCTGACAATACCATTAAGGCCAATGACAGTGACGGTACTGACGCTCCGGAAAGGACTGCCAACCGGCCGCTGATTGTATTGGACGGTGTAATTTTTAATGGAGATATGGCAGAAATTAATGTAAACGACATTCAAACCGTCGACGTATTAAAGGATGCGAGTGCAGCAGCAATTTATGGTTCTCGTGCTTCCAACGGTGTAATCGTATTTACCACGAAAAAAGGTGCTACAGGAAAACCCGTCATTTCGGCAAGTGTAAAGACGGGATTAGTC
>JBBQPP010000378.1:0-4599 GCA_038217255.1 Bacteroidales bacterium
CTTCCACCCAAAAGGTAGGGAATATGCTCTGCAAATGAATTGATGATTTTTGCTGATGCTTTGCGCGTAGCCATAGGGCCGTCATCCGGTTTAAATTCAGGAATATCTTTATCCCAGTCATTATCAAGTTCAAGCGCTTTCCCTTTTTCAAACAGAGAAAACAAATCAGAATGCTTTTGTTTGTAAAGGTCAAACAAAGCATTCCATTTCTTTTCAACCTGCTCGCCTCTTTCAATGGCTTGCTCCATATGTATTTTTACCTCTTCCGGGATATAAAAGGATTTGTCCTCCGGCCAACCGTAAACTTTCTTGGTTGCTTTTATTTCATCTTCACCCAGAGGGGAACCGTGTGCGGCCGGCGTATCCTGTTTGTTGGGTGCGCCATAGGCAATGTGGGTGCGTAAGATTATCAGCGAAGGTTTATCCTTTTCCTGTTGAGCGGCCTCGTAAGCTTTGGTAATTTTTTCGGTATCGTTGGCACTTTCCCCCAAATCCTGCACATGCCAATTGTATCCCTCGAACCGTTTTTTTACATCATCGTTGTAGGTGATTTCGGTTTTTCCATCAATAGTGATGTGATTGTTATCATAAAGGAAAATCAGTTTTCCCAACCCGAAATGACCGGCCAGTGAAGCTGCTTCGTTAGAAGCGCCCTCCATCAGATCTCCATCGCTGCAAAAACCATAAACGTAATGATCAACTACCGGGAAATCGGATTTATTAAACCGCGACGCAAGGTGAGCTTCTGCCATGGCCATTCCCACCGCAGTCATAAATCCCTGCCCCAACGGACCCGTTGTTGTTTCAATGCCTTCGGTTAATCCGTATTCCGGGTGGCCGGGGGTTTTGCTGCCCCACTGCCGAAGGTTTTTAAGGTCATCCAGCGATAACGGATAGCCCGTTAGATGCAACATGGCATATTGAATAATGGAAGCGTGACCGTTAGATAAAACAAAGCGGTCGCGGTTAAACCAGTGGGGGTTTTTAGGATTGTACTTCATAATGT
Organism: Bacteroidales bacterium; assembly: GCA_038217255.1. GTDB lineage: Bacteria > Bacteroidota > Bacteroidia > Bacteroidales > Prolixibacteraceae > Draconibacterium. Next base: position 1,007 of record JBBQPP010000378.1, read on the forward strand.
TGTTCCATAAAACATAAGCTGCCGGTGCCAATGACATGGCCGTTCCCGGATGACCCGAGCCAGCTTTTTGTACGGCATCCATGGCCAACGTTCTTATGGTGTTAATAGATAGGGTTTCAATATTTTCTCTTTTCATAATCTCTGTTTTATTTTGTTTGATAAAGAACTTTCCGGGTTAGGTTTAATTCGGCAATAATGTTAGACAGCAAATAGGAGGGAAAAACCATGCCAGCATTTTGTAATGTTGAATTTAGTGTTGGGAATCAACTGTTTCAAAACGAATTCGGGCGATACCTTGTTTTAAGAATTTCCTGGGATGTGGAAAATTGCTACATTAAATGAGTAGTCTTGAAACGAAAGAGGAGGGAAGGACTTGCTTTTTCCCTGTAGGCCATGGCTGGAAATGGAGTTAATAAATGTGTGTTTGATGCAATAAGAAAGGTTATTGAATTGAGGAAATAATTCTACGATTTATGTAAAACTTCCTCAAGAAAAGGTTTTGCTTTTGTGTTTAAACTGATTTACAAAAAAAGATTAGTTTATTTTAAATGGTTCATTTTTAAAAGAAAGTTTTTACGTAATTATCTGAACGTTGACCCAAAGGAACATTCATATTACGCAAGCAATCCATACTCCTGTAATCGGGTGTTGAAAGCTGATTCAGCCAGTATAAAAAACGAAACAAAAACTGTTACACCCGATTATAAAGATCCAAAATAGCTTATCCATTCTAAAAAATAATAATATCTATCTGGTTTTTTTTAATGTTTATAAATCTAAAATTCAAAAGGGAATGAGGCATGTTGGCACAATATTTTCATTTTATCGTAGCGAAAAAATAAAAAAACAATTATGAACAGCTTATTTTTAAGTATAGTTTATCTGGTTTCAATAGCCTTTTTAATAACACTTTTCTTGTCTTACGTTTTAAGAAGAAGAGGTCCCTGAGGAAGTTACTGGGCATTTTTTGCAACTGTGTTGTTAGCAGCGTTTGCTAACAATTTATGTTGCTAATCGCAATTACTGGATTATATAATAGAAATTAATTAAAAAGAAAGGAATTTATTATGAGAAAAATAGAGTTTTTTAAAACAGTTTCGATAGCATTTGTTATGCTGCTTTCGCTAACTTTTTTTTCTGCAAACGCGCAGAAAACGACAGTGATAACCAATAGCGAAATGGAAGAGTTACAAGATCAAAACATGGATTACATGGAACAAATCGACAAGATTATTGAAGATTACCCTGATTTTTCCTATTCTTATGTAATGAAAGATGGGAAATTGGCAGATGTTGAAGTAACAGGAGTAGATAATGTCATAGATATGAAAAAACTGGAGGTTGTTATTTTCAACCTAAAGAGCAATAAAAACTTGTTGAAGGGCGAAAAAAATAGCATAGGTGTCTTCTACACTGTTGACAAAGAAGCGAGATACAAAGGAGGAGAAGACGCACTGGAAAATACAATCCAGGATAATTTAAAATATCCTGAAGACGCAAAAAACTGGGGAGCATCAGGTACTATTTATGTGAAATTTGTTATAGATGCAAATGGAAATATTCCTTTTGCATCTACTTCCAGTAATATAAAAACTTCAACACCAAGGTATTCAAAAGAACTTGAAGACCAAGCTGTAGAAGCAGTTAAAGCTACCTCAGGGAAATGGATTCCAGGCCAAATTGACGGAGTAAATGTTGCTTCGCTTGCTGTTGTTCCAATAAAATTTGATTTAGAGTTAGATCCTTCTCTATCTGCATGGATTGAATAGTAAAACAATTAATTGTAATATAGAAATCGGGTTGAAAATTTTCAACCCGATTTTTTTATTGACATTTAACTTACATATCTAAAAGAATTAAACGTATTTTTTAATTCGGACTTCCGATACTAATATCGACTTTCTTTTTGTCCGATGTAATGTCGTTGATTTTATTTATGAAAACGGTTTTAATATTCACAAATTCCCGGATACCATTAACCGCCAGTTCGCGGCCATAACCCGACTTTTTTGTTCCGCCAAACGGCAATCTTGGATCTGATTTAACCATTTCATTCACGAAAACAGCTCCGTCTTCGAACTCCGGTATTAATTCTTCCGCTTTTTCCAAATCATCGGTAAACAATGAAACCCCAAGGCCAAAATCCGACTGATTACTTAACTGAATTGCCTCATTGGTATCTTTGGCAATTATTATTGCTGCAACCGGACCAAACACCTCCTCATCGAACAGAGGCATTCCAGGGTTTACATTGGTCACAACAGTTGGAGGATATAAAGCATATTCAGGCTGGGAACCAACAATTATTTTTGCTCCTTTCTCCACCGATTTCCGTACCTGGTCCATCACCTTTTTAGCTTGTTCAATACTTGCAAGCGGACCAATATGGGTGTCATTATTCATGGTATTTCCCATTTTAAGTGTATTTATTTTATGTATCAGTTTTTTGATAAACGACTCACTTATTTTTTCATGAACAATAAACCGTTTTGCGGCGATACAACTTTGACCGGCATTCTGCATTCTCGCCTGAACACCTATTTCAACTGCTTTATCAATATCTGCATCGTCAAGTACTATAAAAGCGTTGTTTCCACCTAGTTCAAGTACCGTTTTTTTTATGTTACTACCTGCAATTCCTGCTACACTTGAACCGGCAGATTCGCTACCGGTAAGTGTGACAGCTTTTACCACCGGGTTTTCGATAACATTTTTTACTTTCTCAGAGCCAATTACCAGATTTTGAAATACGCCTTTCGGAAAACCGGCTTTGTTAAAGATGTTTTGAATAGCCCTGGCACAGCGCTGTACGTTTGAAGCATGTTTTAACAGAACTACATTACCGGCCATTAAGGTGGGGGCAACAAACCGAAAAACCTGCCAAAACGGATAATTCCAGGGCATTATTCCAAGTATTGTCCCAAGTGGTTCATATACTACAAATGCCATATGTGCATCAGTGGCAACAGCTTCCCTGTGAAGCAAAATTTCGGCATCGTTTGCATAATGCCCGCATACCCATGCGCATTTTTCGACTTCTGCTTTCGATTCTGACAATGGTTTTCCCATTTCTTCGGTTATTGTCCTTCCCATTAATTCTGAACCTTCAGACAGTAAGGTTGCAACCTTCAACATTAGCTCTTTTCTATAAGAAAACGATGTACGTTTCCATTCTTCAAAAGCTTTTTTCGATTTCGAAATTCGTTTATCAACTTCTTCATTTGAGAATGAATTAAATTCTTCAATTACCTCATTCGTAAAAGGATTTATACTTTTTAGTGTCATTTTATAAAAATTTAAGTTTTACACTTCTTAAATCAAACGGAATCCAAAACTGTACCACGAAAAAGATCGTACTCAGCCATTGGGGTAATGAACTGCTAATAAGAATGGCCAGGGTTATGTTGTATTGTGAAAAAAATATTTGTCCAAATTGAAGTGTGTAAAATATCCACAAATTATTATCGATCAGAGTCAACTTTATATGATAACTGTGTCAACATTCAGAAGTTGTTTATCATTGAATTCAAATTACGAACGAGAAAAAATCCCGAATTAAAGCAACCCAATTAGCAGGTTATCATTATATAACT
>JBBQPP010000379.1:0-4595 GCA_038217255.1 Bacteroidales bacterium
AGTTAGTTGCGCAAAAATATTATTCCCACTTTGATCTTGCCGGAAGATTCTGGAGAGTTAAGAATTTATTGAAAGTTGGAAAATATTTGGGCAAGAATTTTAAAGCCCCAGAATGTCCAGCGGATTTTCAATTACTTTTTCTTTTGTCATTATTTTAACCTCATCACTCCCCTCCTCTTTTCCCAGGTACTGTTTTTTTGCTTTTACCGGAAATTCCAGTTTGTATGGTTTGTTTTTTGAAATTACCGAAACTGCTCTTTTTGCCCCTTCATAAAGCGCCTGCCGGGTTTCTTCAAACGGATACAATTCAGCCGCTTCCCTCGACAAACCTCTTTTTGTTGCAACAGTTACAAGGTTTTCTCCGAAAAAATGCCTTGCTTCCCTGCAGGTGGCCTCATCGCCCGTGACCATAATTAAAGGAACATTATAATAACCTGCAATCACAGCATTTTGAACTAACTCGCCCGATTCAACGCCGTTATACCAGTAACGGTTTTCAGTTTTCGACGACTGGGTGTGGTTCAATACGCCATCGGGTGTTCCCATCATTGCGTGAAAACCTACCATAACCATTGCCGAGAAAGTACTGTCGAGCAGTGAAAGATTTCCTGCTCCCGGTCGGGGCCTGCCTGTAATATAAGTTGCACCGGGTGTCATTAAATGAGGAACCACAGCCTGGTTACCATGCCCATCGAGCACCACTATTTCATCGGCACCGCCATCACGCAATCCCTGGATAACTGCAGCTAAATCATCCATAAAATATTCACAGGCAAGGATGTTCTCCGGCGAACCTTTTTCACGCGTTTGTGTGAAATTGAACACACCGCTAATTCCTTCCAAATCGGTATTGACATAGATTTTTAGCTGGGCTGAAGCAGTTCCCACTTTTAATACAAAAATTAGTACAAACAAAGCTGAAACAGAAATAAAACCGGATATCGGTGCTTTGAAGGTTTTTGATTTGGTATCTCTCATTTTGGTGAATTTTAATTCAACGAAAAGATAATGCATTATTTCAGAATCAACTTCAAAACACTAAAAATAATAATTTAATGCTTTATACTAAAAAAGCACAATATTTTATTTTGAAATCTTTGATTTTTATTGTAACTTTTATCTGAAAAACATCATAAAATCAACATATTAAACAACCAAAAACATGACTGAACATTGCAAATCTGACCAGGAGTTTCTCGATAAGTTTTCGGAAATAATGGAGGCCAACCTGCATAACGAAAATTTCGGGGTATCGGAACTGGCAGATGCAATGGGAATGAGCAGATCGAACCTCCACCGGAAAGTCAGCAAAATTTCAAAAGTTTCAGCCAGCCAGTTTATTAGGGAGTATCGTTTGCAACAAGCCATCGAAATGCTCCGGGAAGAATCTTATTCGGTCTCCGAGGTAAGCTACAAAGTGGGTTTTGGCAGCGCGGCATATTTTACCAAATGTTTTCACGATTATTACGGTATTACCCCGGGAGATGTTTTACGGGGATTGCGGGCTGATGAAGAAAAAACTCCACAGGAATATAGAAATGAAGCCTTAATCCAGAAAAAATCGGCAAAAAAAAGGTGGGCGGCAATAGTTTCGGCAGTTTTGTTAATGGCGGCAATAGTTTTAATTGTATGGGTTGTTGTAAAACTGTTCTCTAAAAACAACGATAAAAAATCAATAGCTGTACTCCCGTTTGTAAACGATAGTGCCGATACTACCAATGTATATTTTGTAAATGGCATAATGGAAGGTATAACTGAAAGGCTATCGGCTATTAAAGATTTGAGGGTGGTTTCGCGCAGCTCAGTGGAGTTATACCGAAACCGGACAGATATAAGCATCAGACAGATTGCCCGGGAATTAAAGGTTGACTATTTAGTTGAAGGGAGTTGCCAGAAATTGGGCGACCAAATAAAGCTTTCAGTTCAGTTGATTGAGGGTAAAACTGACAATCATCTTTTTTCACAATCGTATACACGCAGACTCGGTGATATTTTCAAACTTCAAAGGGATATTGCACTTTCAGTTGCCTCAAAAATTAATGCCAAAATTACACCCGAGGAGAAAATACAAATCGAAGAAAAACCCACAGAGAATATTGCCTCTTACAACTATTATTTACAAGCGCAAAATTTAAGTAAAGTAGTCAAAAATACTAATTGGCAGTTGTATAAAGTGGAAGAAACCTTATATAAAAAAGCAATACAACTCGACTCAACTTATGCCGATCCATGGGTACACTTAGGTTGGATTTATGCAGTTTATCATGGGGACCTGGATTCCGCAATGATATTGGTCGACCGCGCCCTGCAGTGCGATAGCACCAAAGCAAAAGCGATGGGTTTAAAAGGATGGATTTTAAAATCAAAGGGCCGTTACAAAGAATCGGAACAATACCTGAAGCTTGCTATAAAATATAATCCAAATGCACTTGATGGTTACCACCAGTTAGCAGTACTGTGCTATTTTCTTCCAGAATATGCAAAATCAATTGAATACGAATTAATAGCTTTAAAAATAGAGGGGAACACCACAGGAGTTCCCCATTGTTTAAATAGTCTTCGAAATTATTTAACCTTGTACGGATTATATGAAGAAGCACTAAAATTTGCGCAAATACAGATTGAGAACTATAACGATTCGCTTGGATACTACGAATGTGTTACTATACAAAATATAAGCAAAGGGGATTATGCTGCAGCATATCGGAGTTCACAGGGAGTGGATAGGTGGGCAAACGGGGGAAACTGGTGGAGACCATTTACAGTGACAGTTTATCAAAAAAATTTTAAAAAGGCACTTGAATTACCCGAGAAGGCTACCAAAGACCTTGAGGAAAAAGGACAAAAAATGAATCCCTTTTGGGTTTTCGGTTATGTTTATAAGAAAACCAGCGATAATGAAAAAGCTGATTATCATTTTGACGGTTTCATAAAATGGGCTCTTGATGATTTGAAAAAAAAGGATGATGAAAATGTCTGGGAAGGATATTACCAACTGATGGCGGCTTATTCAGCCAAAGGAGACAAAACAAAAGCGATGGAATATTTCAGGAAAATGAAAACCTGTGTAATTTTTCCGATTTACCCGTTATATCTTTTCAATTTAAAAACATACCCTACATACGAAACAATAAGAAACGAGACTGAAGTACAGGAATTTATCAGTGAAAACGAAGCCGGGTTAAAAGCCGAATGCATAAAAATCCAAAAAATGCTCGATAATTACTGGGCGGAACTTTAATTTGGATTCGGTAAAAACTTAAAAAAAAAGCGCTTCTGCTTGATTTAATGCATAATTATGAAAGTAAGGGTTTGGAACCTGCACAAACATTTTATACGTTAAGACAGCATTTTAAATATTAAAGCTCCAGAATATCCAGCGGATGTTCAATCACTTTTTCTTTGGGTATCAACTTCGGTTCAGTTGAATCCCCTACCCCTTCCAAATATTGTTTTTTAGCCTTCAACGGAAATTCAAGTTTGTAAGCTTTGTTTATTGATATTTGTGAAACGGCCTTTTTAGCTACTTCATACAAAGCCTGCCGGGTTTCTTCAAACGGATACAATTCTGCCGCTTCCCTCGACAATCCTCTTTTTGTGGCAACCGTTACAACGTTGTCTCCAAAAAAATGCCGGGCTTCCCTGCAGGTGGCCTCATCTCCGGTTACCATAACTACCGGAACATTATAATATCCCGCAATTACTGCATTTTGCACCAATTCGCCCGATTCAACACCATTGTACCAATAGCGGTTTTCAGTTTTCGACGATTGGGTGTGGTTCAATACGCCATCGGGTGTTCCCATCATGGCATGAAAACCCACCATAACCATTGCTGAAAATGAGCTGTCTAATAACGAAAGATTTCCTGTTCCCGGTCGGGGCCTGCCTGTAATATAAGTTGCACCGGGTGCCATTAAATGAGGAACCACAGCCTGGTTACCGTGCCCATCGAGCACCACTATTTCATCGGCACCGCCATCACGCAATCCCTGGATAACTGCAGTCAAATCGTCCATAAAATATTCACAGGCAAGGATGTTTTCCGGCGAACCTTTTTCGCGCGTTTGTGTAAAATTGAACACACCGCTAATTCCTTCCAAATCGGTATTAACATAGATTTTCAACTGAGCTGAAGCAGTCCCCACTTTTAATACAAAAATTAGCAAAAACAAAGCTGAAACAGAAATAAAACCGGATATCGGTGCTTTAAAGATTTTTGATTTGGCATTTCTCATTTTATGAATTTTAATTCAACGAAAAGATAATGCATTATTTCAGAATCAACTTCAAAACAATTAAAAAACGTAATATGCTTTTTTCGAATTTGCTTCTTGTTCCTGGTTAAACAATACTTTCTCCCCTATTCTTTCCAATTACTATGTTCATCAATTTTCCGCGACTTTATTTAAACAAAATACAGAAATTCAACGCTTTAAATGGTGTCAATTATGAAAGAGAATTCGATTTCACACCACGAATTCCTTGAAAATATTTCAGAGATAATCTTTGCCAAATTCCAAAAAGAACACGTACGGGTTGGGGAACTGCTACGGGAGTTTGGGGAGATAAAGTAAACACTTTATCCTCATTTT
>JBBQPP010000380.1:0-4580 GCA_038217255.1 Bacteroidales bacterium
TAATTTTCGATAAATTGTCAATCGGTTTCAACGCAACAACCATTTGAATGGTTGAACAATTTGGATTGGCAATAATATTACGTGGCCGGTTTTTTGAATCTTCAGGATTTACCTCGGGAACAACCAGCGGCACATCGTTATCATAACGAAAAGCGCTGGAGTTGTCAATCATTATCGCACCGTATTTTGTAATTGTTTCAGCAAATTCTTTTGAAATACCTGCACCTGCCGATGTAAGTGCAATGTCAATATCCTTAAAATCGTCACCATGTTTCAATTCCTTAACAACAAGCTTCTTCCCTTTGAAATCATATATATTTCCGGCACTTCTGGCCGAACCAAACAAAACCAACTCATCCATCGGAAAATTCCGCTCCGCAAGTACTTCGAGGAACTCTTGCCCCACCGCTCCACTTGCACCAACAACTGCAACTTTCATGTGTAAATTCTTTTTATAATATTATGTAATAGCTATCTTTAAATCGGCTCAAAGTTAGTATTTTGCTTTTAATTGTAAATGTGATGATTAGCAATATTCAAAGATTTTTAATATTCTTTTCTCTACTATTTTCCTGCTCAGTTCAAGCACAGGAAATTTGGCGTGAAAGCTTTTCGGTTTCCAATAGAGGAATTTGGGGTGGAGAAAACGGGACAATTCAATTTGATTTTTCGGGAATTACTAACTGGACTCTGGAATATGCGAATGTTAAACTTCAAAATAATGCTGACTACGCAAAAACTGTAAGTACTTCGGGAGGAAGGTTTGAAGTGGTTGATATTTCAGGTGAAGTAATGTGGATTAGCAAATCAATCGATATTTCTGAATATTCAAAAGTTGATATCAAACTCACTGCTTCTGAAACAGGAAGTAACAATAACACAACTCTAAAATATTTAAAAGCATTTTACAGGTTGAATGAAGGTATTGAAATACCGTTCAGCACCAACGGCGAAAACCATGGAAACTGGGGTTCGGCTATAGTTGAACAAAAAGGATTGATTGGCGAAAACTTGCAAATTGTTGTACGCATGACTAACGATTATTCGGCTGATAAAGTAATTCTTGATGAAATAATAGTTATTGCTGAGGAAAAACCATTAGAACCAATCGAACCTGCCAATATTTTAATCAGTGAAGTACTTTTTAATCCGGTTGCAGGAGGCAATGATTTTGTTGAGATTTATAACAACTCTGCTAAAGAAATCTTAATTAGCCGGCTTTATTTGGCATCGCGTGATAAAGATTTGAAGCTAACCCAAATTTATCCACTTTCAACTTCAAAAATAAACTTATTACCAGGCGATTACCTTGCACTTACAAAGGATACTAATGGTGTATTTCCCTGGTTTGATATCCAGTGTCACGAATGTTTTTTGCAAATGCCAAAATTTCCTTCATTTAATAACGATTTCGATTACGTGGTTTTGCTTGATGAGAAAATGCAGGTAATCGATGAACTTTTTTACACTGAAAAAATGCACCATCCCTTGCTGGCAGAAGAAAAAGGGATTTCGCTTGAACGTATTTCGTTCACACAAAAAACCAATGATACAAAAAACTGGCATTCTGCTTCAACTACATCCGGTTATGGTACGCCTGGTTATGTTAATTCACAATTTGAAATCGAGGATATTTCTAAACCAAAAATATCTTTCACTCCGGAATCTTTTTCACCCAATTTCGATGGGTACAATGATGAATACCAGATTCAATACGTTTTGGAAAAACCAGGTTATATCGCCAACATTTCCATTTTTGATGCTACTGGGAAATTTGTAATGAAACTTGCCAACAACGAAATTTTGGGTACAAGCGGAACAATCGTGTGGAATGGGGAGGATCAGACCGGACAACGCAAAAACATTGGTGTTTATGTTGTTTTGGTTGAGATTTTCAATTCAGCTGGTGAAGTTTTTCAATTCAAAGATGGAGTTGTTTTGACTGATGTTTTGGAATAATGAGCAGTTATAACTGCACTAAAAACAACTTCAGAAATTTTTAGAATCCGTTCTATCTTTTTGCCAATTTTTTCACTTTCTCCCAAACTCCATCATCCACCGGAATTCCCAATTCCATATTTTCCTTTCGCGTTTTTAACGACCTTTCACCCGGATAGAATATTTCACTGTTTCCTTCAGCAAGTTCCGATGACTTGATTTGTTGAACGGTTTCTTCCACAATATTATCAATAAATTCCTGCGTATTAAATTTTAAGGGATCGATAGCAATAAAAACCTGATTGCAACTGCCACAACTGCCTTTCCCGGCTTTATCAATTCCAGCAGTTGAAAGTCCGTTTGAAAGAAGTGCAGATATAATATCGAGCAAAATTGCAAAGCCAGAACCTTTCCAGTATCCCGTTGGTAAAATTCTCCAGCTTTCTTCAATTGGACCTGGAACATCAGTTAAATTTCCCTCCTTGTCAAATCCCCCGGGAAAAGGAAGTATTTCATTTTTCAGCCTTGTTACCTGAAGTTTTCCATAAGAATATTGAGACATGGCCATGTCTAAAACTACATGCCCATTTTTATGCGGAACAGCCATAATAAAGGGGTTGTTGCCAATCCCAATGGTTTTTGCACCCCAGGCTGGCATACATGATTCGGTGTTTGTCCAGCAAATGGCAATAAGACCTTTATCGGCAGCCTGCCAGCCATAAGTACCTCCACGCATCCAGTGGGTTGTGTTGTTTAAAGTTACCAATCCCAACCCAAATTTTTCGGCAAGTTCAGTTGCACGGTTCATAGCAAAACGGGCATTTAAAATTCCGGGACCAAGATTACCATTGAATATTTCCAATGAACCAAGATTATTTTGAAGAATGGGCTCAGCATTTACATCGACCCACTTCTTTTGAACATAGTCAACAAAACGTTTTACGCGATTTAAACCATGCGAATATACACCGTCACAACTGGATTCTGTATGAATTTGCGCACAAATGTCAGCCTTTTCTTCTTGCATTCCTGCATTCATAAACGCCGATTTTATTGTCGCTTTCATCTCATCAAATGCTATCCTTGTCATTTTATTTTGTCATTAAGTTTATAATTGATAAAGTTAACAGATACTTTTTATCAGGGAAAAATTCATCCCAAAAATAAAGGGAACCCAGTAATTAACTGAATTCCCTTTTAGTTTTTTTTAATATTTAAGTATTACACCAAAATTTTGGTTGTAAGATTATCGATACTGATTTCAATTGCTTCGAAAGGTTTACCCATACCCTGGTTGTCGTCTTCCACAAATATGTATTTTAATCCGGCAGTTTCTCTTGCGTCCCAAATGCTTTTAAAATCAATCAATCCGGAGCCAACTGAAGTAATGTCGTCTTTGATAACTTCATAAAATGGATCACTTTTCTGAGACATATCTTTGAAATGTGCCAATTGGAATCTGCCTGGGTATTTATTAAACATTTCAACCGGATCTTGTCCGGCTTTTATTGCCCAATATATATCAAGTTCCATGGTAATAAGATTTGGGTCCATTTCAGGCATAAATAAGTCGTAATAAGGAACAATGCCATCTATAGTTGCAAACTCGAAGTTGTGGTTGTGGTAGCCAAACTGAATTCCCACTTCTTTCATAACCTCTCCAACCTTATTCCAGTCGGCAATCATTTTTTTGTAGGATTCAATGTTACGATCGGGTTCATTTACCCATGGCTGTACACAATATTTTACACCAAGCTTGGCATGGTCGTCTGCCATTTTTTGTGCATTTTCACTTGTAATACCTGTAGCTTCAACACTGGCGTGACTGCTGATGATATCCATGCCCATATCGTTTACCATCTTTTTGAACTCAGCTGGTTCGAAACCATAAAACTTTCCATCAGCATAATCTGCAAGTTCAACATTTTTGTAACCAAGGTCTGAAACCTTTTTAAGAGATCCCAAGGCATCGGCAGCCATCGCGTCGCGAATAGTATAAAGTTGCAAGCCAACTCCAAAACTCTTTTTATCGACAGCAACTGCCTTAGCAGGTTTTGCTCCCGGCTTGCAGGCCATTGGACCCAAGGCTATTACGCCTAATGCTCCAGCTGTTGAAATCTTAAGAAAATCCCTTCTTTTTTGATTAGTTCTCATAGTTATTTAATCTGAGTTAATTTTATTTTTTTGAATTTTAATTTTAATCCGATAAAAATAATGCAATCCTGATATTGTGAGCACTTAAATCGGTATTTTTTATATTTTTGCGAAAAATTTATTGTCCTGTGGTGTAATTGGCAACACGTCTGACTCTGAATCAGAAGAGTCCAGGTTCGACCCCTGGCAGGACAACTGAAAAATAAAGAGTTACAAATAATATTTGTAACTCTTTATTTTTTTTACTAACAAAAGCTATTTAATTGATGTGGATTGGACATAATTCCAAAAAAGCATGCCACTTACAATATTCCACATAAAAATTTAACATCAAATGGTATTGGAATAAAAAAGGAAGGGGAAAGAACTATGGACGCTTTTTGAAGATGATAGATGACTGATGATTTACAAACCCCTTAATATAAAACCAATCATAAATACAGAAGTTACTTTCCCCTTTAGTAAAATTATGCCAATCAAGTTTCAAG
>JBBQPP010000381.1:0-4571 GCA_038217255.1 Bacteroidales bacterium
CTGTCCGGCAACCGATTCTTTGAAAAAACTGTCGCTGTTTTTGTTTTTTACTACCTGCCGAACCAGGTTTGCGGTTTGAACGGCTATCCAGATTTGCTTTTCTTTTAGAATTATTTTGTCTTCTGAAAAAAGAAATTTCACAAACAACTTAAAATCTGAATTTTGCTCAAACAAATCTTTCGTAAGCCCGATTATTTGATCACTAACCAGAATTTGTGCTTGTTGATTATCATTAAAAATAGATTTATTTACAGGGTTTAACCGTGTAAGTTCAATTCCCAATTCACGCTGGTTTTTCATTTTCAAAATGAAATCAGGCGATTCAGAAGGGGTTAATTGCCCCCTCGGGAAATCTTCGTAACAATTACGAAAATAGTTTATGAGCAATATTTCCAATTCCTTTTTATCCGGCTGCATGAAAAATGATTTTCCCGAAAATACAAAAAGAAAGAATGTTTGCAAAGTGAGGGTTTCACCTGGATTATGTAAGGTGAGGGTTTCACTCCATGTGAAGCCCTCACTCGTCAACAATAATTTGTACCTTGCATTTCAAAATACCAAAAATGAATAAACTATTTATTTCAATCGTAATAGTGCTGTTTGCTTCTTTTTCTTCGTTTTCTCAAACCAACGAAAAAATAATCTGTAACTGGAGCGGAAAACTTGATTTACCCGGAACCAAACTTGAAATTATTTTCAAAATTTCAGCTGATGAAAATGGAAAGCTGATCACAAAAATGGATGTCCCGGCACAGGGCGCCAAAGATTTACCAGTTAGCGAAACAACAATAACCGGTGACAGTTTGAAACTTTCGGTTGCAATGATAATGGGCAAGTTTTCGGGAAGGATTACTTCTGATTCAATTATTGAAGGCACATGGAAGCAAAGTGGTGCAACCTTTCCACTTCTGCTTAAAAAAGTGGGAGTTGTTACAGAAATGAAAAGACCGCAAACACCAAAAGCTCCGTTTCCATATTTGTCGGAAGAAGTACAATATATAAATCCACATTCAGGTTTAAAACTGGCCGGAACGTTAACGCTACCTGAAAATGCTGAAAATTACACTGCGGTTATTTTGATCTCCGGTTCTGGTGCGCAGGATAGAGATGAAACAATTTTTGGGCACAAACCTTTTTTGGTGATTGCCGATTATCTCACCCGAAACGGAATTGCCGTTTTAAGGGTTGATGATCGCGGTGTGGGTGGTTCTGAAGGAAATACGCAGAATTCGACCAGCGAAGATTTCGCAGGTGATGTACTTGCAGGGGTTGAATTTCTGAAAACAAGAAAAGCGATAAATCAAAATAAAATTGGTTTGATTGGCCACAGCGAAGGTGGATTGATTGCGCCGATCGTTGCCAACCGTTCAAATAGTATTGCTTTTTTAGTTTTAATGGCTGGACCCGGAATTGTTGGGGAACAAATATTATACGCTCAAGGTGAATTAATAAACCGGGCAGCTGGAATGACAGAGGAGCAGATAACTCAAAACAAAATTCTGCAAAAAACCATTTTCGAAATTATTCTGAATGAAAAAGATAATGAAAATCAAACGGAGCGATTGCAGCAGATTTTTTCAAACGGAACGTATCCTACAATGAATGATGATCAGAAAAAAGCTATTGATGCCGGTATAAATGCAATGAAAACTCCCTGGTTCAGGTTTTTTCTCACTTACAATCCTTATCCGGCACTTGTTAAATTAAAATGTCCGGTGCTTGCATTAAACGGGAGCAAAGATTTGCAGGTTCCGCCGGCAGAAAATCTTGAAGCAATCGAAAAAGCTTTAAAAGAGGGAGGAAACCATAGCTTCAAAACAATTGAAATGGAAAACTTAAACCATCTCTTTCAAAAATGCGAAACAGGCGCAGTGGCTGAATATGCTCAAATTGAAGAAACTATCTCGCCAGCGGTTTTGGAAATTTTAAGGGATTGGATTAAAAATTTCGGAATAAAAAACTAATTTTAGCTGCTTACAAACCTTTTCCTCTTTTAAAATGAAATCTGTTACTGTCTTCATAATTCTTTTAGCGATAACTGTTTGCAGTTTCGCACAGATTAGTCCGGCAATAAAAGCCGGCGTTGGATATATGTATGTTTTTGATGAAGATCCGAGTATAAGTCCCGATTATCATACCATTACAGGTTATCCAACTTTTTCGGTTGAAAAACCATTCCCAATCGAAATCAGATTGAAAAAAAGATTAAGCATCAATCCCGGACTTGCCTACTATTTCTTTAAAGAAGATAAGTTAAAAGGCGATACAGAAGAAGGCAAGGATTTCAGACTTAAACACCAGTCGGTAAATGGTTATGTTAAAGTGCTTTACCAGGCAAAATTTGCAGGTAAAACTGAAGCTTTTATTTATGGAGGAGGAATTGGTGGTGTAAACTTTTTTACAAAAACAAAAGGCACCAAATCTGTTTACGGATTAAATGCTGAAATACCTGAATATGATAACCGGGTAAACGAAAACGGAAGTGATTTCTTTGGATTGTTTTACTACGGAGTTTTGGCCGGACTTCAGCCCAATGCGAGAAAATATAATTTTATAAAACCATCCTTTGAAATTGCATATTACCCCGGTTTTGTTTCAAAACCTAAGGAAACAAGCCCAATTACCTACAACAATATCAATACGGTTCAAATTACCCTTTTTCTGGGGTTTCGGATTAAATAAATCCTAATCGAAAACAACAAACAAAATCCTGTTGAAACATTAAAAAAGCCTGAAGAAATTCTCCAGGCTTTATATATATCTGTCAATAATTAATTACAATTCTCTTATCCAGATATTACGGAAACTTACGGGATTACCGTGGTCTTGTAAAACGATACTTCCGGGACCATGTTTTTTTACAGTATATTCCGGAATACCAATATATTCAGTTGGACCGCGCATTTTAACATTATTCAGTACTAAAACTCCGTTTTGTAAAACAGTAATTGTCGGTGGGGTGAAATAAGTTATCCCATCTTCATTAAAACGGGGTGCGGTGTAAATAATGTCATAAGTTTGCCACACGCCAGGCGCTTTGCAGGCATTTACCAGCGGTGGGTACTGTTTGTAAATACTTCCGGCTTGACCATTACGGTAGGTGCGGTTGTTGTAATTGTCGAGCACCTGCACTTCATAAATGCCTTGCATAAAAATGCCGCTGTTGCCACGTCCCTGGCTTTCGCCAACTACTTCGGAGGGTGTGCGCCATTCAATGTGCAACTGGTAATCTTCGAAAACCCGTTTTGTTTTAATGGTTCCCGTTCCTTTTTTAACTGTAACACAACCATCGGCAACAATCCACTCTGGGTTTTCGCCTTTTTCATTTGTCCATTCGTTTGCAAGATTAACCCCGTCAAATAAAACAATTGCATCCGAAGGTGCATCTATTGGCGTTTCTCCAGGTGTAATTACTGCAATTTCCGGATCCCAGATTTCGGTCATTTCCGGTTTCATTTTCATTGGTTCCGGTGTTTGTGCCACAACAGTAACTGCGGCAAATAGGAGGGAGGAAGTAATAAATTGAATCTTCATTTTAATTAATTTTTAGTTGATTTGAATATAAAGTTATAATCCTAATTCATCCATAATCGCGTCAATTTTTGCTTCCGCTTTTTCTTCTGCGGCGTCAAATCCTGCGCGTGAAGTCAATTCTCCAGTCACTTCAAAATAAAACTTAATTTTAGGTTCAGTCCCAGATGGACGAACCGAAATTTTTGTTCCATCCTGTGTGAAAAACTGCAAAACATTCGCTGTGATTTTTTGGTTAATTTTAACCTTTTCTCCAGTAAGCAAATTTTTTGCAACAAGCGTTTCGTAATCTTTTACCCACTCCATTGGCGAGCCGCCCAACTCTTTTGGCGGGTCATTTCGGAATTTGGTCATTATCTGATCAATTTCTTCGGCACCCGATTTTCCTTTGCGCACAATGTATTTCATCTTTTCTTTTGAATACCCGTATTCAAGATAAATATCCTGCAGCAGTTCAAATAAAGTTTTTCCCTGGTCGATTGCCCATGCTGTAATTTCGGCCATTAAAGCACATGATGAAACAGCGTCTTTGTCACGTACAAAATCTGCTGGCATAAAACCAAAACTCTCTTCACCACCACCTATATATTTCTTTTTGCCTTCGAGTTCGCGAATAATTTCGGCAATAAATTTAAACCCTGTGTAAACGTCGAAATATTCGATGTTGTTTTTCCTGGCGATTTTGGCAATCAATTCCGTAGTAACAATTGTTTTTACAACATATTCATTTCCTTTCAATGCGCCTGATTCTTTCATTTTGGTAATGATATAGTAAATGAAAAGCAGCGCAGTTTGGTTACCGTTTATAATGATGTATTCACCTTTGTCGTTTTTTACCGCAACGCCTATCCTGTCGGCATCGGGGTCGGATGCCATTGCAACATCGGCATCAATTTTCGCCGCTTTATCCAGAGCCATTTTCAAGGCAGCTTTTTCTTCGGGGTTTGGCGAAACTACGGTTGGGAATTCACCACTCACCACATCCTGGTCGGGAATATTGATGATGTTCGTAAAACCAAATGCCCGAATAGCCGCGGGAA
>JBBQPP010000382.1:0-4560 GCA_038217255.1 Bacteroidales bacterium
GAGTAATTGCCGGTGATAGTCTAAAAAAATACACTCAGCTCAAAAAGGATGACTTTGCCTACAATAAAGGAAATTCAAAAACCTATCCTATGGGGTGTATTTATCAACTCGAAGATTTTGATAGCGCACTAGTGCCTTTTGTTTATATCTGTTTTTCACCAACAGATTTGGTTGATTCAAAATTTTACAAACAATGGTTTCTTGGTTATGGATTGGATAGACAACTTAAAAAAATAATTACTTCAGGTGCGAGAGGTGATGGATTATTGAATGTCAATAAAAAAGATTTCTTTAAACTAAAAACAATCTGCCCACCTAAAGAAGAACAAACTGCCATTGCCCAAGTACTGCAAGCAGCCGACAAAGAAATAACATTACTCAAAGCCAAAACCGAAAAATTGCGCGAGCAGAAAAAGGGAATGATGCAGGTTTTGTTAACGGGAAAAAAACGATTAAAAGTGTCTGAACATGAACCGGAAAAATAGAAATTTCAACATAACAAATAATACAACAACAATGAGCAACAAAATAACCAAGGGTTACAACATTACCAACGACCCAAATTTTCTGGACAAACAAAATGGTATAACACCCGAACTGTCAAAATATTTAGACCGTTATTATCAAATGGCAATAGATGGTAAAAAGTCAAGCTTACCAAAAATCCTGAGTGCCATAGAAAAATACCCCAACATTGCAAAGCTTAAGAACTTTTTGTCGGTATTGTACAGCCAGCTGGGAGACATGCAAAAGTCGTATGAAATAAACCATAGGATAATTGCCGAGCATCCCGATTATTTATTCGGAAAAATAAATCTGGCGCATGAATTTTATTTTAAACAGGAATACAACAAAATGGCTGAGATATTGGGCGAAACCTTTGACTTGCATGCACTGTATCCGCATCGCGATACTTTTCATATTAACGAGGTAGTGTCATTTCAAAAATGTGCCGTGTTGTATTTTGCGGCTATTGGGAAAATTGAAGATGCCGAAATCAGGTATGAACTAATGAATGAACTTGCACCCGATTCGCAGGATACAGAGAGTGTTTTTAAACAATTAACGTTAGCCCGCATGAAAGTTGGAATGGAAAAGTTGCAGAAAGAGAATGAAGAACGGGTAAAAGTAGATGTTAACAAACAAGCGAAAACCTCCAAAAATATTCCACCAGAATTTACGCATCCCGAATTAGAAATCCTCTACCAAAAAGGATTGTATATTGAAGAAGCTCTTATAAATAAAATTCTTGCATTGCCACGGAAGTCTTTAATTAGGGACTTGGAAACTGTATTAAACGACAGTATTGAACGTTTCTCGTATTTCTCCGAAAAGTTTGAAAACGAAGGGTGGCCGGAAGAAACAACAAACTTTGTATTACATGCTTTCTTTTTATTGGGAGAATTGGAGTCCGAAGAAAGTATTGATTGTGTGTTTCAGGTTTTAAGCCAGTCGGATGAGTATTTTGATGTGTTTTTGGGCGACTTTTTAACCTCTGCCCTTTGGGAGCCGATTTATAAAATAGCACACAATCAATTGTATAAGTGCATGGAATTTATGCAATTGCCCGGGATTCACACCTATTCAAAAACTATTTTCCCCGACATAGCCGAACAGATAGTTCATCATCAGCCACAACGAAGAGAAGAAATTATAGAATGGTACAGGCAAGTGATTAATTTTTACTTGTCGGGCAAAGCGGAAGACAATGTTATCGACAGCGATGTTATTGGTTTATTAATTTGCAATCTTTTAAATACTGGCATTGATGAATTGACCTTGGAAATTGAGCAACTATATAAGAAAAAAATAGTTTCTACCGGAATTTGCGGGACATATGCCGATGTAAAAAAGGACTTTGGCAAATACGATAAAGATTACCATCAAAAAGAAATATTACAAATAAGCGAACGGTACAAAAACATTACAGAAACATGGGCCGGGTATGCCGATAAAAATGAAGTTAAACCGCAAGCTTTCGATAATTACTACAAGCCGCCAACACTGCCATTAACAAGCGAGCCGAAAATTGGAAGAAACGACCCCTGCCCCTGTGGTAGCGGAAAGAAGTATAAAATGTGTTGTTTGAATAAATAAACTACAATTTATGAAGTATAATTTATTTGTAGATGAAAGTTGCCATTTAGAGCACGACCGGATTCCTGTAATGTGCATTGGCTATGTAAAAGTTCCACAGCTTGCTTACAAAGAACTTTATCAGATTTTTGAAGATATAAAAGTGAGGCACAGAACGCTTGGGGAAATTAAATGGAATAAGTTTTCAAAATCAAGAATCCCTTTATATAAAGAATTAGTTGATTTCTTTTTTGATACACCAATTGAGTTTAGAGGAGTATTGGTTAAATATAAAGACCGTTTAAATAATGAGGATTACAACCAGGGTTCGCATGACAACTTTTATTATAAGATGACATATTATTTACTGCGTCCTAATCCTCCGGGGGTTGAGTATCGGGTTTTTATTGACATAAAAGACACGAGAGGAAAGGAAAAACTGCGTAAAATTGAGGAGGTCTTTCAAAATCATCATAAAGGAGATTCCCCATTTGTCCATTTTCAGCATTTGCGTTCGCACGAAAATGTTTTTTTTCAACTAACCGATTTGTTCATTGGCGCAATAACCTATAAAACAAGAGTTGAAAATAAAGAATT
This sequence comes from Bacteroidales bacterium, assembly GCA_038217255.1. GTDB lineage: Bacteria > Bacteroidota > Bacteroidia > Bacteroidales > Prolixibacteraceae > Draconibacterium. The sequence goes on from JBBQPP010000382.1 coordinate 2,674, forward strand.
GGAGCCTAACGAATTAAAGATGGAATTTATTGACTATCTCGAAAAACGAACGGGATTTTTCCTGCATGAAGGAACAGTTCCCTGGGAAACCAAGTTCAATATTTTCGACCATCAACCCAAAAATCAATTGTAATGGATTTATTTGATTTAGATGAGTTGATACATAATTTAGGAACTGAACCTACAAATGAACAATTGAATTTACTTTTCGATGAATTCTCTCGGGATTTTGTTGCTAATACTTTAATTGTAGAAGGATTGACAGTAAAAGTTATTCATAGAAATTCTACTGTAGAAGGATTTGAATCTTTTCCTGAAACCTTTGTGCATCTAATTACAAGAAAAAGCAAAGGAGGTAAAAGGGTATTTGACAAACATCGGGCAAATAAAATTCATTGGATAAAATGTATCCTTGAAAACAGAAATGAAGACGAAATATTATATTTTGAATACCTGGAAGGAAATGGCAAAATAAGAGATTATTATTGGTTTAAAGAAGGTGGCTTCCTAATAATTATGGAGGAAATAACTCCAGATTACCTGGTTATTACAAGTTTTAATGTGGATGATAAAAGGAATGAAGAATATTTTGAAAAAAGGTACAATTTGTACCTTAAAAATAGAACATAAAAAAAGCCGCAATTACGGTAATGCGGCCAACCAGTTCCTTTTCCATCTGGGAAATGATGCTGCAAATATAGTGTATAATATTGAAATTACACACAATAGTGTTAATAATAATACTAATGGAGGTAATAATAATATTCCTAATTCTTTTAATTACATATGTGTGGGTACCGTTAATAACGCACTTACATTAAAAAGTAGTGATGGAATTAAAGATGCTGCTATTAATAGAGGTTTCAATGAAGATATTAGTTTAGTTCTTAATTCAGATAGTTCTCCATATAATGTCATACTTTCCCCAAAAGATAATAATGAAATTAAGGATACTGCTAATAATAAAGGCATTAGAAAGGATATAGGTTTGTTTAATCATCCGGATAGTTCCCCATATAATGATATAAATTCTCCAAAAAGGATAAAAACATGGATACACCCAGTTTCAAAGAAGACCATATAAGCCAAATACCTGCATTGCAAATCTTGCAGAATTTAGGTTACCAGTATCTCACACCAGAAGAAGCATTGCAATTGCGTGGAGGAAAAACAACGAATGTGATTTTAGAAGATGTTTTGCGTAAGCAGTTGAAAGAGATAAACAGTATTCGTGTAAGTGCTAACAAAACAAGCATTTTTACCGATGACAATATTGAACGTGGAATTCTTGCTTTGAAAGACTTGCCCATGAACGAGGGTTATATCCATGCCAGTGAATCAGCCTATAATTTAATTACTTTAGGTAAAGCTTTGGAACAAAGCATTGACGGGGATAAAAAAAGCTTTACCCTTCAATACATCGACTGGAAAAACATTGAGAACAATGTATTTCATGTAAGTGAGGAATTCAGCGTAATGCGAAGCACCAGCAAAGAGCATTATCGCCCCGATTTGGTTTTGTTTGTAAACGGAATTCCGCTTTGCATTATTGAATGCAAACGCCCCGACATGAAAGAGCCTTTAAAACAGGCAATAAGTCAACATTTAAGAAGTCAGCAAGAAGATGGTATTCGACATTTATATGTTTATTCACAGTTGACTTTAAGCATAGCCACACAAGAATCCAGTTATGCTACCAATTCAACCCCCGAGAAATTTTGGTCGAAATGGCAGGAGAAATTCGATACTGAAACCGAAGAAAAAAACTATAAAAGCAAGCTTTTTGAGTTAAAGAATAGTCCTTTATCATTAGAACAAAAAAACAAACTATTTTCAGACCGATTCAAATATGTACGCCAATACTTTGATGCACTTGAAAATGCTGAC
>JBBQPP010000383.1:0-4546 GCA_038217255.1 Bacteroidales bacterium
TTTTTGTATGGAACCTGGATTACATTTTCTAAGAGTTCCATTTCCTCAAACTTGGCCAATTTATTTTTCCCCACAGTCTTTTTATTATTACTTTTTCTTCCATTAAAATTTATCAGAAAATTACTTTCTTCAATTCTCCCCCTCTGAAGGAGTTAGAGGGGGCTTGGTGTGGTTTTCTATTACTCCATTCTAAACCCAACCTCAGTAATACCTTCAAGTCGTTGTCCACGCATCCCCTGTTTTATTTGAATTTCGTAATTGCCAGCAACCGGGAAAAACACATTTTCCCTGAATAATGTTTCACTGGTTTTAATCCCGCCAAAACCTTTGCCCAGCCATTTCCCAGTTGGATCGGCAAGTGTAACTTCAAGTGTGTCGGTTACGGCAGTTGAGTCGTCGGGTTGGATGATATCGATGAAAAGCCATAAATTGCTGTATTTGTATTCGATATCGTTTCTTACATCGATAAATAAATTGTGGTTTTGCAACGTATCAGTAACCGGAATATGAAAAACAATCATTGAATCGCGGTGCCACATCGCGCGCGGAATTGTTTTGTATTCTCCGAAAACTACGCTGTTGCTGCAAGCAAATATTGAAATCAGAATAACAAGAACAGCTAAAAATTGGATTGCAATTTTCTTCATCTCACGTTTGGTTTTCTGCGCGGGTTGCGGTTGAAATTGCGTTTCTTCTTCCTGTTCCCTTGTTTGGGTTTATCGAAACGAGTTAATGCTTCCTGCCCAACAACATTGTGGAAAGTGTCCAATTCCTTTTCAACAACCCTGTTATCAATTAACAAGAGTCTTTCAGGTTTCTTGCCTTTTTTGTTGAGCTGCTGAATTTCGATAACCCTTTTCACAGGAACGGTAATCTGGTTCGTCGGCGTAGTTCCCTGTTGCATATATAAATATGTGCCACTCAAAATGTCCGCTTTTAAATAAAAGTAGGTGCCTGTTTCTGTTTCAAGCGGATAGTTTGTGGGAGGAAAATCTTTTTGTGCATCAACATAAGTGTCAAGTTCATAATTGAGGCAACACTTTAGTTTTCCGCATTGCCCGGCGAGTTTTTGCGGATTGAGCGAAATTTCCTGATACCGCGCGGCATTTGTTGAAACCGAAATAAAATTGTTTAACCACGTGGAGCAACAAATTTCCCTCCCGCATGGTCCAATTCCGCCAATACGCCCGGCTTCCTGACGCGCACCAATTTGTTTCATTTCAACCCTAATCCGGAAATTTTCGGCCAACACTCTTATCAACTGCCTGAAATCAACACGGTCATCAGCAATGTAATAGAAGATGGCTTTTGTCCGGTCTCCCTGGTATTCCACATCGCCGATTTTCATGTTCAGCCTTAAATCGGCGGTCATTTGCCGCGAACGGATCATTGTTTCATGTTCAAGTGAAATTGCCTCTTTCCATTTGTCTATATCTGTTGGTTTGGCTAAACGGTAAACTTTTCTGAACTCGCCGTTATAAAGTGTGGGTTTATGTTTTTTCATTTGATCCTCAACCAGCGGCCCCATTAGCGATACAATGCCAATGTCATGACCTGGGCTGCTTTCAACGGCAACCAGATCGCCAACCTGCAAATTCAGGTTATTTACATTTTGGTAATAATCCTTTCGGGTATTTTTAAAACGGACCTCAACAATATTGTTAAGCTCAATTGGAAGTTTAATGTCGGATAACCAGTCGGTTACATGGAGTTTTGCACAGCAACCGGATTTGGTCTTGCAATAACCCCTTTCTATCGTATCAATTTCTTGTTCTTGCATAATGATTAGTTGAAATGATAATTCTAAATCCCAATTGGTTGGGAATAAAAATACATCACAATTACAAAAGTAAATAATAATGGCAATTAGGTATTTTTTTGGTTGTTTTTTAGATAGAATCTAAGGAAGACGGAGTTAAAAAAAGTTGTCGTTGTTGTCGGGTTTTCCTTTTGTCATTGTTTAAAACCTTGAAAACAATGACAACTTTATTCTCTCCCCTTCTTTCTTCCGACTTCGGTCTTCTGACTTCTTCCCTACCTCTTTATCAACCGGACCATTCGCAGCGCAGTATCAAGGAAAATGATCCGGGGGTTTCCGTTCCACGAAATATGTGTGATGCCTTTTTCAAATTCGTTAAAAAAAGCTACTATGTTCCGTTCGTTGATGAATGGGGCAAATTGTTTCCCCCAGGCCTTTTCTTTTTGGTTGAGATAAACCATGCTGCTTTGTTTCATGTTCATCACAAAGTATTCGCGAATCATGCGAAGCGCAAATGTGAAAAAAGCTTTTTGCTTGTCGCGGCCAATTTTTGCCATTTCGTCAGCCCACTGAATTTGCTCCAAAACCTCGCGTTTGTAAGCTTGGCGCATCATTTCCTGAAACTTCCGGAAGTAGAATTGTTCGTCATCACCAGGATTAAGATAAGCTTTGGCTTTGATAAAATTTCCATTGGCTAAATGAACAGCATCTGGAATTAAATCCGTGTCAACATATTGAATTTCAAGCAACGCACCCTTGATTGATTCTTTGTCGATAAACGGGAATTTTACTAATTGTGCACGCGATCGGATAGTGCTTATAACATCTTCTTCATCTTCAGTTATTAAAATGAAAAGCGTTTTATTTGGCGGTTCCTCAATAAGTTTAAGTAATTTATTGGCACAAGCAACGTGCATTTTTTCGGGCAACCAGATAATCATCACTTTGAATTCGGATTCAAATGATTTCAGGTTGAGTTTTTTATAAATAGAATCGCTCTCACGTTCATAGATTAATCCCTGTGCATTGTCGGCTTCAATAAAAGTCAGCCAACTTCCCAAATCGAAATAGGGATCTTTTAACACCATTTCACGCCACTGGCCAATAAAATCATCGCTTATCGGTTTCTGGCCTTTTGGATTAAAAATCGGAAAAACAAAATGTAAATCAGGGTGTGCAAGTTTGTTGTATTTATGGCACGACGGGCAAACTCCACATGAATCGGTTTCGGTGCGGTTCCTGCACGAAATGTATTGGGCATACGCAATTGCCATTGCAACTTTCCCAGTTCCTTCGGGCCCCGAAAAAAGTTGCGCGTGGCTGATCCGTTCATCCTGCACCGAGTGAATTAGCCGCTTTTTCAACGCTTCCTGTCCAACTACATCTTTAAAAAACATTCGGTAAAAATAACCAATTATCAATAACCAAATAACAAATAAACACCCATTATTGGAAATACAGCAATTAAATCAAGGGTTTCATATTTGGAAATTGGAAATTTGAAAATTATTTGAGTTTTGATGCTTGTTATTTGGAAATTCCAAGTTTACCCCAACATTAAATTATTTTCAGCCCAATTTTACGCAAGTCAGCTACGGAATATATTTTTTATCTTTGGTTGATTTTATGAAATTCTAAAAAAAACAATAACATGCAAACGATTAGCACTTACGATTTTAAAGGGAAAAAGGCATTGATCCGTGTGGATTTTAATGTACCGCTGAACGAAAATTTTGAGATTACCGATGACACCCGCATGACAGCGGCAGTTCCAACAATCAAAAAAATTATGAAAGATGGCGGTTCTCCAATCATCATGTCGCACTTTGGAAGGCCAAAAGACGGACCAACGGATAAATATTCAATGCGCCATTTGGTTGACCATTTAAGCGAGTTGCTTGGTGTTGAAGTAAAACTGGCTCCCGACTGTATCGGTGCCGAAATACAGGCAATGGCAAAAGCGTTAAAACCAGGTGAAGTTATGATGCTTGAAAACCTCCGCTTCCACAAAGGCGAAGAAAAAGGCGACGAAGAATTTGCCAAACAATTGGCCGCAAACGGCGACTGTTGGGTAAATGATGCTTTCGGGACTGCACACCGCGCACATGCCTCAACTGCTGTAATAGCCAAATATTTTCCAAACGACAAAATGTTTGGCTACCTGATTGAAAGCGAAGTGGAAAACCTTGACAAAGTTGTGAAAAACCCAAAACGCCCGCTGACTGCAATCATGGGAGGAGCGAAAGTTTCAACAAAAATTACGATCATCGAAAATCTGCTGAGCACAGTTGACAACTTGATTTTGGGCGGTGGAATGACCTACACATTCGTAAAAGCCAATGGTGGCAAAGTGGGCAACTCGATTTGTGAAGACGAATTCCTTGATACAGCAAGAAATATCGAAAAGCTTGCAAAAGAAAAAGGCGTAAAACTTATTATTGCTACTGACGTAGTTGCCGCCGATGCTTTTAGCGAAGATGCAAACACAAAAATACTTCCCTCCAATGAAATCCCTGATGGATGGATGGGTTTGGATGCCGGCCCTGACAGTATTGCCAGCATGAAAAAAGTGATCGAAAACTCAGGTACAATTCTTTGGAACGGTCCTGTTGGGGTTTTCGAAATGGAAAAATTTGCCGTTGGAACAAAAGCCGTTGGACAAGCCATTGTAACTGCAACCCAAAAAGGCGCATTCTCGTTGGTTGGTGGTGGCGACTCAGTTGCTGCTGTGAACCAATTTGGTTTTGCACCGGGTGTTTCTTACATTTCTACTGCCGGTGGGGCACT
>JBBQPP010000384.1:0-4542 GCA_038217255.1 Bacteroidales bacterium
GGAAAATATAAACTTATGTTAATAAAAACAAGCACTGTCTCATAAACAGTGTATGTTGAAAAATACCGGGGGTTCTAACCGCCGGTATTTTTATTTTCACACTTTGTGATAAAGTGTCACAAAAATTATCCCCTCTACCAACCCGGTCTTGCGGTTTGATTGATATGGGCATAACTTTGCCCCATGCGAAAGAATCAAAATATAGCTATTTTTCTTTGCGCCCAACAAAATTGAACATTGTTTCTGCTACTGCATAGCCTGCCCATTTTCTTTGGTAGGTTTGCGACCTTTCTATTTTCTTATTTCCAAGGGAGCGTAAACTTTTTCTTCCAGCATTTTTAATCTCAAACTTAAAGGAGCTAATTCAGGAAGGTTACTTTCAGGTTTATCCAGGTAAAAATATGCAGTTGCACAAACATCGTCACTTCTGTAATAGTTGGTTGAGGTCACCGGAAAATCAGGTGAATCAAATAAGGTCTCATTGCCTTCTTCCAGTAAACGCCCCTGCTTTGTTTCAGCTTCCCTGTTATCAAGAAACCATACGGGTTGAACTTCAGCACCTTTTTCAATCATTTGTAATATGTGGGATTTATTGGAATTCCCCATTTGCTGAATGGTGACCTTGCAATCCTCGTGAAAGAAAACAGCATCTTCAAGGTGGTATCTGTAGAATGCATAAATATCAAACTCTTTATTTGAAATTACAGAACCAACATATTGGTTTGAAAACTCCCCTTGCCCCCAGCCAGAGCCAATGTAGTCTTCAGTTCCTGTTCCAACAAGGGTTGGAAGATCCATGTCGCCGTCAAGGAATATTTTCACTTCTCCTTCTCCGAACCAGGTGCCGTGATATTGGTCGCCCCCAATAACACCAATATTAGTCCCAATAAAACGCCCGCTTCCTTCAACTTTAGGTAAAATGGCAAAATCTTCACCTATGGTTGTATTTAAATTACGGTTCCAATAGGTATGGAAGTAAAGCGTGTTTTCAGGAAGTTTGTCAACCTCCAAATAGTTAATGTCATACCAAATCCAAACTTCTGATGAAGATTCATTTGCAATTGTAATGAGTGCCGATTTTTTATAGGGCATTTTCACATTTGAAATAAACGACCGACCTTCGGGGCTTAAAAACAATTTATTTTCAAAGGGGAAAAGAAGTCCGTGTGCTGTTCCAAAAAAATCGCCGAAAGGAGCAGAAACTGCTGGTTTGTTTGCACCATCCCAATACATATCTATTCTTACCGCCCTTCTTTGTTCTTTATTGGTCCCGATTGTTCCGCTAACCCACATGCGCTGTATAATCCCCGAACCTCTTACATCCATTAAAATCTTCGTTTCACCAGGTTGCACAACATAAAACGCATTACCTTTCGCTCCTTTATTGGTCATGCCACCTTTTGCTTTTTCCCCGGTTGGATTTTCCGGGCTTATCCAGCGTGTTTGTACTCCTGTGGGAACAGGGGAATACAAAACGCTTTCATCATAATTGACTGACTGATTATAACTTAAATCCTTGTTTTTTGTGTTACATGCCAATAGGGAAATCATTAAAAATATCAAAATGACATTTAAATTATTTTTAAGCATTTTCTATTTTTTTAAATTTATTAAATCACTACTATCTGAAACTTTGAAAACTTGCCTGAATGAGAATCTCATCAAAAATAATGAAATTACACAGGCGCATCGAAAATAACAAAAAACCGTTTATCCGGCAGGTTTTGGATTGAATCCCGGCTTGCGCACACCATATCCTGGTCAAAGTAAACTTCAATCAAATGATTTAGAAGCATTTGAATATTTGGTAATCATCCTAAATAATAATTGACTCTTTCACAATTTTTTCTCCCTTCCCGCAATTCGAATACCCCTTTCTTAAATTAGCTAAACTTTTATTATTTGGATTCGTTCTATGTTAGCACAGGAGACATATATTTTCTGCAAAGCAGCTTTAATTGCTAACGCAGATTTATAATCCCTGATTAAAATGTTTTAAAAGATATATAATGTTCAAAAAAGTTAAATATTTAATACCTGCTTATGACATTGATATGGGAGGTGTACCTGTAAAACAGGCTTTACCCACACAAAATGTCGATCTGGTTGACCCGTTTCTACTTTTGCATCACGCTAAATTCAATTATTCGGATAATGCCCCAGCCATTCAACAGGGTTTAGCTCCTCACCCACACAGGGGATTTTCGCCTGTAACATTTGTAATCGAAGGGGAAGTGCATCACAGAGACAGTCGCGGGAATAATCAAATAGCCAAAAAAGGTGAGGTACAATGGATGCATGCAGGTGCCGGAATTATTCACAGCGAAAGACCTTCGCAGGATTTGGCTACAAGAAACGGGAGACAGGAAATCGTCCAGCTCTGGATTAATTCGCCTGCAGATAAAAAAATGCTTGAGCCAAAATATCAGTTTATTGCAGAAAAGAACATTCCTGTATTTACATCGGAAGATAATCAGGTTACGAACAAATTAATAGCGGGAAATTATAACGGCATTCAAAGCAAAACTGAAACACAAAGTGAATTGCTGATCATTTGGAGCACAGTGAAGCCGGGGGGTTCACAATCTTTTAATCTGCCTGGATTGTTTAACGTAATGTTGTATGTAATAACTGGAACTATGATTTTAAACACTTATGGAATAGTTGATAAGGAGTGTTTGGTTGTTTTTGATAATAAATCGGAAGCGATTGAAATTTCTTCCCGGTCTGATGCGCAGTTTTTGCTATTGGCTGGCAGGCCGATCAGTGAAAAAGTTGTTCAGCAAGGCCCCTTTGTAATGAACAATACAACCCAAATATTGGAGGCAATGCGTGATTACCAGATGGGAAAAATGGGGATTTTGATTGAAGAAAAATAAAAATGGTATGGATTATCAATTAATCGACAATAAAACTGATAAGCAATATGAATTTCATGCAGGTGAATTCATTCCGAAGATTGAATACCTTAAAACAGGAGGCAAAATATTTTTGACACACACCGAGGTCCCAAAACAACTTCAGGGAAAGGGAATTGGTAATTTACTGGTGAAGGAAGTATTGGAAGATATTAATCAAAAGGGATTGACCCTTGTTCCACTTTGCCCGTTTATAGCTTCGTATATCAAGCGTCACCCCGAATGGAATTTTTTGGTTTTAAATGAATAAATAGTTTAATTATGGAAAAGGAAATTGTAAAAAATTACTCAAACGGCGAGTTGACAGTGGTTTGGAAACCAAATTTGTGTATTCATTCCGGAGTTTGTGTAAGAACTTTGCCAAAAGTTTATAACCCAAAGGAAAAGCCGTGGATTAAACCCGAAAATGCTTCAACAGAAGATTTGAAAGCACAAATCAATAAATGTCCTTCCGGTGCACTGAGTTATATTATGAATGAGGTGGAAGGCAAATAAAAACAACAAAAACAATGGAAATTGGAGTTGATAGTTTTGCCGGCGCTCCTTCAAGTAACGATGCCGACAGGACGCTTGACAATTCAATCGCGTTAGCCGAATTGCTGGAGCGCATTGAGTTTGCCGACAAAGTTGGATTGGATGTTTTTGGACTTGGCGAACACTATCGCAAAGAGTTTCTTGATTCGGCATCACCGGTAATATTGGCAGCTGCTGCAGCACGCACAAAACGCATTCGTTTAACCAGTGCAGTTACTGTTTTAAGTGCTGCCGATCCTGTGCGTGTATTCCAGAATTTTGCAACCATAGACCTCATTTCCAAAGGACGCGCCGAAATGGTGGTTGGCCGTGGTTCTTTTATTGAATCTTTCCCGCTGTTTGGTTTGGATTTGCAGGATTACGATGCACTTTTTATCGAGAAACTAAACCTCCTGCTGCAGATTCGCGATAATGAGGTGGTAAACTGGTCGGGGAAATTTCGTCCGGAGCTTAACAATCAGCCCGTTTACCCGCGGCCTTTGCAAGCAAAGTTGCCGGTGTGGCTTGGCGTGGGTGGAACTCCCGAATCATTCAAACGGGCAGGTGAACTTGGTCTCCCACTTATGGTTGCTGTAATTGGCGGCGAAACCCACCGTTTTCGGATACTTATAGATATTTACAGAAACGCAGGTGAAAGAGCAGGATTTGCATCCGAACAATTAAAAGTAGGTTTACACTCGTTGGGTTATGTGGCAAACAATACCGACGAAGCCATTGAAGATTACTACCCCGGTTATGCCGAAACCTTTACCCGAATTGGAAAAGAGCGTGGCTGGCCACCGGTTACCCGCTCTCAATTTAATGCACAAACCGGACCGTTAGGTGCTTTGGTAATTGGCAGTCCTGAAGAGGTTGCAGAAAAAATTCTGAGACACAGCAAAGCGCTGGGTGGAATCTCGCGTTTTACTTTTCAGATGGATAATGCAGGCTTGTCGCATCAGCAACTATAAAAAGCCATTGAACTGATTGGTACAAAAGTAAAACCGATGGTTAATATTGTGAATTAACATAAAAAGTTGGGCTAATGTAGAACGGCAGTTGCACATAGAGCATTTTTGTATATCACATTGGCTGACCCACATACCAAAAT
>JBBQPP010000385.1:0-4537 GCA_038217255.1 Bacteroidales bacterium
CAGATTCAACAAAATACAACTTTGGCGGTTTTTCAGGAAATGAATACAGGTAATAAGGTTGAATACACGGTAAAAAATGGTGAATCGCCGTTTACGATTGCAAAAAAATATAATGGCGTATCTCCCGATGATATCCTGAAATGGAACAATATTAAAGATGCCGGAAAGATTCAGATTGGCCAGAAACTGATAATTTATACTTCGAAATGAACCCGATAAAAACATTACTATTTCTTATTACAGTTTTTGTACTCTTGGCCGGTACCATGCTGGTGACTCCTTCTGAAGGTGTAAAAGTTGGCGCGTTTAATTTTCACATGCCAACTTTTGGAGAAATGTTTTTAACCGAGAAAGTGGAATATGCTGATGTTTCACAAATAATTGAGCAGCAGTTTGATATCGATTCTTTGGCCGAATTGGCGCTTACGGATGATAATGCAGCAGGAGAAATTGATACTGCCAGTTATCATGCTTTGGTTGAATCGATTCATAAAATAGAGTTAACTGATGAGGGGCGTGAAAATTTGGCGCGGTTTTTTCAAAAACTGAAATCAGGGAAGTTGACCCGAATCATGCACTACGGCGACAGCCAGTTGGAAGGCGACCGTATTACAGCGCCTTTTCGCAATAAACTGCAATCGAAATTTGGCGGGAAAGGGATCGGGTTGAGGCCTGCTGTACAACCTTACGATTTTGTTTTCAGCGCAGTTCAAACCAATTCCGATAACTGGACCCGTTACCCCATTTATGGAAATGTGGACACTCTTATCCAACACAGCCGATATGGTGTCATGGGCGCTTTTTCGCGTTTCGCACCGCTGACTTTCGATTCAATCCCATTTCAAAAAGATGAATTTTACGAAGCTGAACTGAGCATTTCAAAATCGACTATTTCATATAACCGAACCCGCCAATACAAGCGGATGCGGCTATTTTACGGAAATGCAAAAAGCCCGGTAACCTTGCAATTGTTTGTCAGCGATGAATTGGTTTTTTCTGAAATCCTAAAACCAGACCTTGATTACGGTGTTGTTTCGTGTAATTTACCCGATTCAACTGATAATGTAACTTTTAAATTTTCAGGTTATGACAGTCCGGATATATATGGGATCGAACTGGTTGATACGACCGGTGTAATAGTCGATAATATTGCGCTTCGCGGAAGTTCGGGTACAATTTTTACACAAGCGGATTTTAAACACAGCACTAAAATGTACACCGATTTGAATCCGGGACTTTTCATTCTGCAGTTTGGAGGAAACGTAATGCCGTACATAAAAGATCAAACAGCAATCGACAATTATGGACGTTGGTTTGCAAGCCAGATAAAAAGGTTGAAACAGTCGTGCCCCAATGCAGCAGTAATTATAATAGGCCCCAGCGATATGTCAACAAAAGACAAGGATAAATATGTTACCTACGAATATTTGCCCGCAGTTGTTGAGGCTTTAAAACAAGCTGCTTTGTCAACCGGAAGCGGATATTGGGACATGTACCAGGCGATGGGTGGATACAACAGTATGCCGGGTTGGGTAAATGCAACTCCCGCACTGGCACAGCCCGATTATGTGCATTTTTCGCCCCGCGGTTCAACGCTAATTTCCAATATGTTTTACAATGCATTTATGCTGGAGTATAATAACTATTTAAAAAGTGGCGAATGAGTTTAAAGTTTAAAGTTGAAGGTTTAAAGTTTAAAGTTTGGAGTTCAAAGTTTAAAGTTCAGAACTCAGAGTTGCATGTTGCTGGTTACAGGTTTCATGAATTCTTAAATTGGTTATTGAATATTGGATATTCGATATTGGATATTTGTTCTTGTTTTTTAAAACCCGGAACCCGGAACTTGCAACGCGGAATTATTTTTTTCCTCCCCGGTTTCTTTCTGCTGTTCCTCACAACAGCTGCCTCCGCCCAAACCGATCCCTATCTCTACCACGTCAACCAATACAATTTTATCCGGTATGATTTGAATGGCTTGTACCATTTTGGCGACGACAGTTATTCATCGAATTTTTATGATAAATTGGAAAAACTTGTGCGTACTGGTGAAGGGAAAATAAATGTGGTGCAAATTGGTGGGTCTCATATTCAGGCAGGCACTTTTTCGGGGCAAATTCGTTCGCGCCTTCAGCAAATGAATGGAGAAATGAATGCCGGCTGGGGTTTTATGTTCCCCTACCGGATTGCGCGGACCAACTCTCCTTTTGGATATTACATAAGGTACAGCGGCAACTGGCAAACTTGCCGGAATGTGGAAACCAGGAAAAGCTGTACACTTGGTGTGGGTGGTATTTCGGCAACAACTAATTCCCAAAAAGCGGAGTTGACGATTCTTTTGGAAGATGAAAATATACTGGATTACAGTTTTAATAAAGTCAGGGTTTTCTACGAAAATCAAAATTCAAACTATACTGTTTTGGTTGATTCATCGATTGTGAAAAATATTGTCAGGACATATGACTATTTTGATTTTGAGTTGAATACGCATGTTGACAGTTTGAAAATAATTATTCAAAAGGAAGAAAACACAGAGGGAAGTTTTACACTTTTTGGAATTACAACCGAATCAGCGCCAAACGGTTTTGTTTATAATAGTATTGGTGTAAATGGCGCTCAGGTTCCCTCGTTTAACCGTTGCGATTTGTTTGAAAAACAGCTTGCATTGCTCAAACCCGATCTGGTTATTTTGGGTTTGGGAATTAACGATGCCTACGGAAAACGTTTTTCGCAAAGCACTTATGAAGCAAATTATGGAGAATTGATTACGAGCATCAGAAAGGCCTCTCCGGAAACAGCAATAATTTTTACTACCAACAACGACAGCTATTTGTACCGCCGATATGTAAATAAAAATGGCGAAAAAGTAGAGCAAAGCATGCTGAAAATGGCCAAAGAATTCGATGCCGGAGTTTGGGATATGTACGAAGTAATGGGAGGTTTAAATTCGGTTGTTTTATGGGAAAGAAACGGTTTGGCGCAACGCGACAAAATTCATTTTACCCGCGAAGGTTACCTCATTATGGGCGATCTGTTTTTTAATGCACTGATGAAAAACTTTGAAAAATATATTCAGGATAAGAAGTTGGAAACAAGGAATAATAAGTGAGTTGCTGAAACTCCAAAAAACAAATCGCAAATGACAAGTATTTCAAATTTCATTGCATATAGTTTAACTTATATCTTATTGAATTTATTGTATAAAAACCCTTCGACTTCGCTCAGGGTGACAGTCAGACTGAGCGAAGTCGAAGTCTGTTTACCAACTAAACTATTTTATTATTTATCGATAATATCAGGGTAAATTGGAAATTTTAAACTTAAATATTGCCGAAGCGCTGCGGGCTATTTTTGTATATAACCAAAGTGCACCGCTGATTTTTACCCGGTTCTTTTTCTGGGCGTTTTTTGCGGTTGTGTTATTGGGGTATTCGCTTGTTTACCGGAACAAAAACCGCAGTATCAGAGCTGGTTATCTGTTTGTACTCAGTTTGTTTTTTTATTATAAATCCAGCGGGTTTTTCTTTTTTATTTTACTGTTCAGTACCGCTGTTGATTATTTTATTGGTAACGGTATTTATAAATCGAAAAACGATCTGACAAGAAAAATTCTTGTGGCAACAAGTGTTGTGGCTAATTTAACAGTGTTGGCCTATTTCAAATATTCCTATTTTTTTATCGACAGTATTAATGTGCTTTTTGGTTTGGATTTAAACGTGTTGAACCACCTGGCACTTTGGGCAAACCAAAGCACCGGAACCCATTTTAATGTAAATCAGATTTTGCTTCCAGTCGGTATTTCTTTTTATACATTTCAGACCATAAGTTATTCTGTTGACGTATATCGAAGGGAAACGGAGCCAGTAAAAAATATCATCGATTTTGGTTTTTATGTGTCGTTTTTCCCACAGTTGGTGGCAGGACCCATTGTCCGTGCATCAGGTTTTGTCAAACAGATTTACGAAGATTACAGCGTTTCAAAAGCCGAATTTGGTTGGGCCATTTTTATGATATTGAAAGGCTTGATCAAAAAGATTTTTATCGGTGATTATATTGCTGTGAATTTTATTGACCGCGTTTTTTCCAGCCCCGTTACTTATTCCGGTTTCGAAAATGTGATGGCGCTTTTTGGATACTCGTTACAGGTTTATGTTGATTTTTCGGGCTACACCGATATTGCTATTGGCGTGGCGCTGTTGATGGGTTTCCGTTTGCCGCAAAACTTTAATGCACCCTACAAAGCAAAAAATGTAGGCGATTTCTGGAAACGCTGGCACATGTCGCTTTCATCGTGGTTAAAAGATTACCTGTACATTCCTATCGGCGGAAACCGGAGTGGCTCGGTTTTTAGTTATTTAAGTCTGGGAGTTATTTTGGCCATAGTGATTTTGCTGGTCGGGAAACTGATTTTAGTTCCCATTTTTGCAGGTATCGTAATACTTGTAGCACTTCTTGCCCGATTTTTCCCCGGTTTCAAACGCCATGTCGATACAAACATAAACCTCATGCTTACCATGTTACTGGGTGGTTTGTGGCACGG
>JBBQPP010000386.1:0-4530 GCA_038217255.1 Bacteroidales bacterium
ATTGGTGTATTGCCTGTTCAGGTAAGCGCTGAATTTTTAGACAAAATTTATAAGGCAATTGAAGCAAATCCGAATACGGAAATGGAAATAAATCTGCCAAAGCAAACCATTATATTGTTGGAAAACGGCGAACAGGAATCGTTTGACAAAAATTCCTACAAAAATGAAAATATGTTAAATTGCTACGATTACATTTACTATTTAAAGAAAATTAAATCTGAAATTAAGGATTTTTAGGCAGCAAGACCTTTTTAACAGCGTAATTTAAAGTATAATAGTGAACATCCCGTTGTTATTCTTCAAAAGGAAGGAATTGCAATAAATCTTATGCAACATGAAAAAAAGAAAAATTGAAATCATGGATACGACACTTCGCGATGGTGAGCAAACC
This sequence comes from Bacteroidales bacterium, assembly GCA_038217255.1. Lineage (GTDB taxonomy): Bacteria > Bacteroidota > Bacteroidia > Bacteroidales > Prolixibacteraceae > Draconibacterium. The sequence continues at coordinate 392 of JBBQPP010000386.1, forward strand.
TCCGGAGTCTCTTTTTCATCTGCGGAGAAGCTTACGATAGCTAAGTTTTTACTGGAAGAACTTCATGTGGACAGAATTGAAATAGCTTCCGCAAGAGTTTCGGAAGGTGAATTTCAGGCTGTAAAAAATATTACAGATTGGGCAAATAATCACGGATTTATAAATAACGTAGAAGTTTTGACTTTTGTTGATGGAGGAAAATCGATAGATTGGATGAAAAAATCAGGAGCGAAAGTTCAAAATTTATTGACCAAAGGTTCTTTAAATCACCTTACATATCAGCTTAAAAAAACACCTGAGGAACATTTTCATGAAATAAAAGAGACTATTGAATCGGCAAAAAAGGAAGGGATAGCCACCAATGTATATTTGGAAGATTGGAGCAATGGAATGCGAAATTCACCGAAATACGTTTTTCAATATTTAGCATTTTTAGCCACCCAACCGATAGCCAGAATTTTATTGCCTGATACATTGGGCATTTTAACACCCGCCGAAACCTATCAGTATTTTTCTAAAATAACGGCCAAATATCCCGATTTACATTTCGACTTTCACGCGCATAACGATTACGATTTGAGTGTTGCAAATGTAATGGAAGCTATTAATGCAGGGGCTAAAGGATTGCACATTACCGTGAACGGAATGGGGGAACGCGCAGGAAATGCGCCATTGGCGAGTGTTGTCGCTGTAATTAACGACTTCTATAAAAATGAAGTTGAAATTTCTGTGAAAGAAACATCATTGTACTCTGCAAGTAAACTGATAGAAGTCTTTTCGGGCATAAGAGTTCCGGCAAACAAACCTATTACAGGGGAAAATGTTTTTACCCAAACAGCAGGTATTCATGCAGACGGTGACAATAAAAATAATTTATATTTCAATGATTTATTGCCTGAGCGGTTTGGGAGAAAACGAACTTATGCTTTAGGTAAAACTTCAGGGAAAGCGAATATTGAAAAAAATCTTCAAGAGTTGGGATTGGAGCTAAATGAGGAAGATTTAAAAAAAGTGACCAAGCGTATAATTGAATTGGGTGATTTAAAAGAATTGGTTTCAAAGGAAGATTTACCTTATATCATTTCTGATGTATTAAACAGTAATTTATATGAGGAAAAAATTATTATTGATTCCTATGTGCTTACACATTCTAAAGGGTTAAAACCTTCTACATCCGTGGCAATAAAAATTGATGGAAAGTTGTATGAGGAGCATGCGTATGGTGACGGACAGTTTGATGCTTTTATGAATGCCATAAGCAAATTGTATAAACGAAAAAAAATGCTATTGCCTAAATTGGTCGATTATGCAGTTAGGATTCCACCGGGAAGTACTTCCGATGCTTTGTGTGAAACTATTATAACTTGGGAAGCAGGTGATAAAAGATTTATTACAAGAGGGTTAGATTCAGATCAAACAGTATCTGCAATTAAAGCCACTCAAAAAATGTTAAATATATAATAATAGTTGAAAAGTTGAAAGGTAGAATTAGGTGTTTTAAAGTTTAAATATTATTCACCAGATACCACATAACAGATACTAAAAAAATAAAATAAATGAAATTGAATATAGCTCTTTTAGCCGGCGACGGAATTGGTCCGGAAGTGATAGCGCAAGCAGTAAAAGTTTGTGATGCGGTTGCGATTAAATTCAACCATGAAATAACTTGGAAACCCGCACTTACAGGTGCAGCAGCCATTGACGCCGTTGGAGATCCTTATCCCGATGAAACGCATGAAATATGCTTAAATGCTGATGCGGTACTTTTTGGGGCTGTTGGAGATCCAAAATATGATAACAATCCTTCTGCAAAAGTGCGTCCGGAACAAGGCCTGCTTAAAATGCGCAAAAAATTGGGGCTATTTGCGAACATCAGACCCACATTTACTTTTCCTTCTTTAATAGACAATTCACCTTTGAAAAGAGAACGCATTGAAGGGACCGATTTGGTTTTTTTACGAGAATTGACAGGCGGAATTTATTTTGGTAAAAAAGGAAGAAAAGATGGTGGAGAAACTGCTTTTGACACCTGCACGTATACCAGAGAAGAAGTGATTCGACTGGCAAAAAAAGGCTTTGAACTGGCGATGACTCGCACAAAAAAAATGTGTTGTGTGGACAAGGCAAATGTATTGGAAACTTCAAGATTATGGAGAGAAACCGTGCAGGCCATGGAAAAAGATTATCCGGAAGTAACGGTCTCTTATGAATTTGTTGATGCGGTTGCCATGCGTTTGGTGCAATGGCCAAATTCTTACGACGTATTAATCACCGAAAATTTATTTGGAGATATTTTAACTGATGAAGCTTCTGTAATTTCTGGTTCTATGGGCTTGATGCCATCAGCCTCTGTAGGTTTGAAAAACGCCTTATATGAACCAATTCACGGTTCCTACCCGCAAGCCGCAGGAAAAGACATTGCGAATCCTTTAGCCACTGTTTTATCAGCCGCTATGATGTTTGAAGATACATTTCAACTAAAAGAAGAAGCAAAAGCAATTCGGGAAGTGGTGAATAAATCTCTTGAGCAGGGAATCGTTACGGAAGATTTATCCGGAACTAAAAAGGCCTATAAAACAAGTGAGGTTGGAAATTGGTTGGTGGAGAATTTATAAATACTATAAAAAATGCAGGGTAACTATACCCTGCATTTTTATTTCAGCTATTGCCTAATTATTATTTAAAAAAACGGATTAGTTGGCAGCCATCATATTAAAATCTACATTTAAAGTAGCTTTTGACATCATATTTAACACACCCATATTCTGTTCATTACCAATAGGGCTCAAGATGTAGCTATTTAACTCAGTTTTAATGGCGTATGCGCCTTCCGGAATACCTATTAAAGCATAATGCTGGAAACGCCTACTTACAGCGATGCCTCCAACTCATTAATCGCCTGTTGAATGATCAAATCACTTGCTCCTGAGCGTTCTAGAGAATGTCTGAGTTGGCTTCATTAAACACAGTCTTTCTTTCCTATCATTTTAATTATTTGAATATGCTCACTCTTCCTGTTTGATATTATTTGAATGTAGAAACCATTTTTCACCTGCAAAAATCAGTACCATCAAAACAACGGACAAAGCCACAACAAAAAGGTCAGAGGATGCTTTTATCCAAAGAAATGCGCCCAGGATAATCACGTCAAATAGCAAGGCGGCACTCACAATAACAGGATTTGCATTCACATCTTTTCGTAACCTGGTTAACACTCCCCAATGAACAATCATATCCATAATAATGTAGAAGATAGCACCTATTGAGGCAATCCTTGTTAAATCGAAGAATATGGTTAAAACAATGGCAATTACGATGGTGTAAACCAACATATGCTTTTGAATACTACCCGACATCCCAAAATGGCTGTGAGGAATGAGCTTCATATCAGTCAACATAGCACTCATTCGAGAAACAGCAAAGACATTGGCAATTACCCCTGAAACAGTTGCTATAATAGCAATACCTACTGTAAACCAAAGTCCATATTTACCAAAAGAGGGGCGGGCTGCCTCAGCAAGTGAATAATCCTTAGCTTCAATAATGCCAGCCACAGAAAGGTTTGCAGATACCGCAAAGGCAACCAATAAATAAACCAAGGTACATATGAAAAGTGAAATGATGATGGCTCTGCCAACATTTTTATGAGGATTCTCTACCTCACCACCGCTATTGGTGATGGTGGTAAAGCCTGCAAAGGCCAGTGTAGTGAGGGCAAAAGCTCCTAAATAGCTTGCGATGCTGAGTTCTCCTGATACTTCGGAAGGGATTGCCGATTGAAATGAGAAGCCGGCTACCCATAGTCCGCCCAAGGCAAAAACCGCAATTCCACCTACTTTTAAAATGGCCATAATTAGTGCTGTTCTTTGTACGGTCTTATTTCCTGCAATATTGATCAGGAAGGTGGCTACTAATAATATTACCCCTAATAAGGGAGCCCAAAAACTTCCTGTGTTTCCGTCAAAAAGTTGCATGACATAGGTACCAAAAGTACGAGCCACCAGGCTTTGGTTTATAATCATGGCAAATACCATTAACAAGGCCGAACCAGTTGCAATGGTGGTTTTACCGTAAGCTTTTATTAAAATCATGGCAACGCCCCCGGAAGAGGGGTAGGCATTAGATACTTTTATATAGGA
>JBBQPP010000387.1:0-4530 GCA_038217255.1 Bacteroidales bacterium
GTCGGGAGAAATAAGAAATAATTTTGTGTAACGGGTGGTGCTGTTTCTTCCCGAATTAAAAATGATTTTATTTTTTACCGGGTCCCAACCAACAACTTCATCAACTCCGGGATGAAAAGTAACGCGACGGATATCTCCGCCTTTACTGTTCATTACATAAATATCGCTGTTACCGTCATATTGTCCCGTAAAAGCAATCATACTGCCATCGGGAGAGAATTTGGGATAACGTTCATTTCCGTCATTGACGGTCAGCCGCATTGCATCGCCACCTTCGACAGGCGCTGTCCAGATATCATCACCCGAAACAAAAACAACTTTGTTGCCATTAATATCAGGGAAATGCTTCAATTGATCGGCTATTAAATTCTGGTTGAAAACAAAAGTTAATAGCACAACAGAAATACAGATGCGGAAAAAGTTTTTCATATTTTTTGTTATTAGTTTATAATCTGAAAATTGTCCTCAGAGCAAGGAAGTATGCAGTAGGAACCAAATGTACAACTTAGAATGATTACAGGAAATGATTTTTATCCTCCAACTTCTACTTCGATGCCAAAACCATTGAAAATTTCCACAATCTGACCTAATTCAATTTCAGAAGGTTCTAACATTTCATCAGAATTGTAAACCATCTCCAGTTTTTTGTATTTTCCTGAAGCAATATTGTGGTAAGGCAGTAGATTTACAAAAGGTTTTTCTCCCGGAAGACTACAAATAAACCGGGCCATTTCTGTAATTTCTTTAGAACCGGTATTAACGTTTTTAATGAGGGGAATCCGGATATTAATTTTTGCCCCTGTTTCTGCCAATACTTTCAGGTTTTTCAGAATAAGGCGATTATCAACTCCCGTCCATTTTTTGTGTTGAACCGGATCGATCAGTTTTAAATCGTAAAGAAACAAATCGGTGCGTTTGGCCACTTCAAGGAGCGTTTCTGTTGAAACAAATCCGCAGGTATCCACTGCCCGGTGCAGCCCTTTTTTGCCACAGGCATCCAACATTTCAATTAAAAATTCAGGATGCATCAACGGCTCGCCACCCGAAAACGTCACACCTCCACCAGATTGTTCAATGTGAATTCTTTCGCGTTCAATAATGGCTAAAAGTTCCTTGGCATTGTACATTTTCCCAGACATTTCTATGGCTTTTGTGGGGCAGACTTCGGCACATAAACCGCAAAGAGTACATTTTTCGCTGTCGGTGATAATGCCGTCGGGAGTTAATACTAAAGCGTCTTCGGGACAAACTTCTATACAATCCTGTGCACCAATGCATTTTGAGGCAGTATATAATTTTTGTACCTGTGGCGATTGGCTTTCCGGATTGTGGCACCACGCACATTTCAGCGGGCAACCTTTCATAAAAATAGTAATCCGGATTCCCGGGCCATCGTTAATGGAGTAGCGGCGAATATCGAAGATAAGTGGAATCATTTATTAACAAGAAGAACAGAGTAATGAGTAGTAAAAAACTATTTAATTGCTTCAATCCTGTCGGAATAGATATTAATTATGCTGTTTTCATTTAGTAGCAGTTCAATATCTGGCCAGTATCTGGATATTTTTTTGTGAAAATCACGCATCTTTAAATTCCCGAATCTCACATGAATTATCTTGGGAGGAATTCCTTTCGTAAGCGCCATTAATGAAAAATCTGAATCTTTAGTAATAATTGTCAGATTGTTTTCGCGGGCATATTCCCAAATCTGTTTATCGCTCCACGAGTCATCGATTTGAAAAACATGCACAAAATCGGGATTATTCCATAGTCTAAAATGAAACGGTAGATTTGCATCTACAATAAAGCGAGCCATTATGCTATTGCTTTAATTGTGTATTGATGACCCATTAAATCTGCTGCAAATTTCAAACAGGCATCAATATCTTCTGAAACCAATGTTGGATATTGTTTCAGAATTTCCTGTTTTGTATCGCCTGCGCTCAGAAATTCCAAAATAGTTTGAACAGTGATTCTTTTTCCTCGTATTGTTGGTTTGCCGTTACATAAGGCTGAATCAACGGTTATTCTGTCAATTAAATTTTCCATGTTGTCTTCATTTATTTACCAAAAATATTCAATTTAAACGGAAAATCCGAATTCCTATCGTTAATGGAGTAGCGGCGAATATCGAAGATAAGTGGAATCATATATTTAGTAGTGAGATGTTAGTACTGAGTATATAGACAAGCACCAAATAACAAAAGACAAAACTCAAATAAGCTACAAAGGACAATTTTGAAAATTCCAAATGTTTCTATCTTTTGTGATTTGTTCATTGATTATTGTGATTTATTTGAAATTTGTAAATTGAATTTTGGTGCTTAAGAAATCTCACTACTCTGTACTAATATTCTAAAAAGCTTCATTTTCAGTTCTTGAAATCACTTCATTTTGAAGGTCAGCATTCATATCGTTGAAATAGTCGCTGTAACCAGCCATTCGAACCAACAAATCGCGGTAATCTTCGGGGCAAGCTTGTGCTGCCAGCAAAGTTGCAGTGTCAACCACGTTAAATTGAATGTGATGGCCACCCAAGGAAAAGTAACTGCGGATGAGGTGACCCAATTTTTCTATGTCTTTTTCACGTTTCAGCAAACTGGGAACAAACCGCAGATTGAGCAAAGTACCGCCCGATTTTACCTGGTCGAGTTTCCCTAAAGAACGAATTACATTTGTTGGTCCGTGGGTATCGCAGCCGTGCGATGGCGAAGTTCCGTCGGAAATGGATTTTCCAGAAAAACGACCGTTTGGAGTAGCACCCAAAACCAATCCAAAATAAACATGGCAAGTTGTGGAAAGCATATTCAGGTGAAATGACTCGCCTTTTGTGTTTGGTTTCCCATCGATGGCAGTCAGTAAATCGTTGTAAACATGTACAGCAATTTCGTCGGCATATTCATCGTCGTTACCAAAAAAAGGGGTCCGGTTAATAATGCGCTGCCGCAGTTTTTCCTCACCATCAAAGTTCTTCGAAATTGCATTCAGCAAAGTAACCATGCTAAAGGTTTTTTCTTCGAAAACGTGTTTTTTTAATACCGAAAGACTGTCAGTTGTTGTTCCCAAACCAGTGCACTGAATGTAATTGGTGTTGTAGCGCGGCCCACCGTTATAGTAATCTTTTCCTTTCGAAATACAATCATCTATAACTACTGAAAGAAAAGGTGCAGGCGCATATTTGGCAAACATTTGGTCGATGTAATTGCTAACCCTTATTTTTAAATCGACAACAAAATTGAGTTGTTTTAAAAAGGCGCCATACAATTCTTCGAACTTTTTAAAATCGATTGGATTTCCTGTTTCAATACCAGCCATTTTTCCTGTAAGCGGGTCGATTCCGTTATTTAATGTAATTTCAAGTATTTTCGGAACGTTTAAATAACCTGTCAACAAATAGGCTTCTTTCCCAAAAGCCCCCACTTCGATGCAACCGCTGCAACCACCTTCATAAGCATCCTGCAACGATTTTCCCTGGCGAACCAATTCCTTTACATAAGTATCGGGATTGAAAACTGAAGGGTAACCGTGTCCCTGCCTAATAACGTGTCCGGCAGCATTCAGAAATTTATCGGGCGTTTTTTCGCTGATATGTACTGAATTTCCAGGTTGCAAAATGTGGAGCTCTTCAATAATTTCGAGCATTATATAGGAAACTTCACTCACACTATCGGTTCCATCGGATTTTAGTCCACCCAGATTAATGTTTGTGAAATCGTTAAAAGTTCCGCTTTCACGGGCTGTAATTCCTACTTTTGGTGGTGCGGGGTGGTTGTTTACTTTTATCCAGAAACAGCTGATTAATTCTTTGGCTTCTTCCCGTGTCAAAGTGCCTTCTTCAATTTCTTTTTCGTAAAAAGGAGTTAAATGCTGGTCGAAATGGCCTGGGTTCATTGCATCCCAGCCATTCAACTCCGTAATTGTACCGAGGTGAACAAACCAGTACATTTGAATGGCTTCCCATAAATTCCGGGGTGCATTTGCCGGCACCCAGCGACAAACTTCGGCAATTTTTAGCAGTTCTTTTTTGCGTTTTTCGTTGGTCTCAGTGGCGGCCAATTCTTCAGCCAAATCAGCATGGCGTTCAGCAAAAACAATAACTGCATCGCACGAAATATTCATGGCTTGCAGTTCTTCCAGTTTTTCTGTGGCTTCCGGATCATTTAAAAAATCAAGTTTTTGAATGTGGTCGTTTATTTCCTTTTTGAAATCCAACATTCCTTTTTTATAAATCTTACCGTCGAGTGTAGTGTGACCGGGTGCGCGCTGTTCCATAAATTCAGTAAAAACACCAGCTTCGTATGCTGCTTTCCATTCTTTGGGTACATGTCCAAAAATCCGTTCGCGCATGGTTCTTGCACTCCAGTATGGAATCACTTCACGCTCGTAAATATCAATATCTTCCTGAGAAATGGTGTAACGTTGCTGTTCGCGCGAATTTAACACGTGAAAATCCTCCACACTGTGACAGGTGAGTTCAGGGAAAGTTGGAACCGATTTTGGCTGTGGGCCACGCTCGGCAATAATCAGTTC
>JBBQPP010000388.1:0-4529 GCA_038217255.1 Bacteroidales bacterium
ATGGTTTGCAAGCTTATCTCTATCCCTTTATTATCCAATTGTCCCAGACTTGAATAAATTGAACTAAATCCGGTCATGACTGGAATTTGACGTAAAAATATCTGGTCGGTTGTTTCTGAGAAATAGAAATCCAAATCGAGGAATACCCGGTTGTTTAACCATGCCGACTGAAAACCTCCGTTAAAGGCGGTTGTTGTTTCCCAGCCAAGGGTTGGACTTCCTAATGTGCTTTGTCCAACACCATATAAAATAGTTGATGGGGCATCAGCAAATTCATAACGAATACCTCCATCACTTCCACTGTCAACTTGGGCCAACGTTTGATAAGGATTAAGTCCCTGATTACCATTTTTACCATAGGATGCTTTAATTTTCAGGTAAGTCATTTTATCAAAACTGCTTATAAAATCTTCTTCAGACGCGGTCCAAGCTACTCCTACCGAGGGAAAATTACCCCATTTTTGATCTGCTCCAAAAACAGAAGCGCCATCTCTACGCATGGTTGCAGTTAAATGGTATTTATCTTTATAGGCATAACTAAAACGGCCCACATAGCCAATATTGGCTTGCTCAACCACATCTAAATTTACCTTTTGAACAGCAGCTTTATGAATTCCATTAACACCCAGCAAAGTATTTCCATTTAAGGAATAGTCGCTACCTATTGCACTTACCAGTTTGCGGTATGAATAATCGCGGGTTGCCACAGCAGTTACATCCACATAATGATCTCCAAATTGTTTTTTGTAATTAACAATATTATCCATTACATAAGAATAACTGTTGGTTCGGTTGTTATACCCATTTGCCTGCGATAATCTTTTTGCTAATTCTGAGGATGAATACCTGGCGATATAGGGAGTTGCCGTTGCTTCACCTACATAATAATCTTCGTATGTAAATCTGTCATGTTCATTAACATTTGAATTAATAGAAAAGTTAAACCGATAAGTTAATCCATCAACTTTCGGAACACTGAATAAAGCATAAGTGGACAATCTGTAAAAGTTTCTTTTATCAATATTATCAATTGTTCCATCGGTTCCCCATAATGGGTTTGTTACAGATTGCCCGGTAGGATATCTTTCTAAAAGTGTTCCGGTATTCGATTCCGGATTCACAGGCATTCCATCATAACGGTATGGTAAGCCCCAGGGATGGCCATCGTAGGCACCTCCAACACTTGCTCCAACTCCGGAATAATCATTATTGTTATAGGTTCCGTCTAAACCTACTTTCAACCAGTCGGTAATATCTGCATCCAATTTTGTGCGCACGGAGATACGTTGGTAGTCATCACCAATTATGACACCTTCAGTACTATTGTATCCGCCGGAAAAATAGTAGTTTATTCGATTTGCCATACCTGATACTGCTACCTGATGATTTTGAATGACACCATTACGGGAAATAAGATCATACCAATCGGTATCAACATTACCTTGTTCCCATAATGTGGTGGCGAAGGCCGCATCAAACACAATTTCTTCAGGAGAATTAATTGATGGAGTTTGCGCAACAAATTTTTCGCTCCATCTTGCTCTATTCATCATATCTGGAGGATTGGGCCAGGTGTTTAAACCTATTGAGGTATTATAGCTGATAATGGGTTTATCTGACTTCCCTTTTTTAGATGTAATAACAATTACTCCATTTGCAGCACGTGATCCATATACCGCCGCCGCAGATGCATCTTTTAAAACATCCATTACAGCAATGTCTTCAGGATTTATATCCGATATGCTTCCCAAATAGATGATGCCATCCAAAACAATCAACGGAGTATTGGACCCATTGATTGAATTTTGACCGCGCACCAATATACTTGGTGTTTGTCCCGCCGAGTTTTGTTCACTAATGTTAACACCTGCAACTCCGCCTTTTAAAGCCTGTAAAGGGTTGGTATTAGCAGAATTGGCTAGCGGAGAGTCTTCTAATCGAACGGTACTAACTGCACCGGAGATATCTTTTCTTCTGGCTGTTCCGTAACCTACAGCCACAATCTCTTCTAAACCGATTGCATCAACTTCCATTGTAATGTTAATTGTTGTTTGGTTGCCAACTACTATTTCCTGTGATCGCATACCTATAAAAGAAAATTGCAAAGTAGCATTTTCCGGAATATTAGAAATGGAATAGTTACCATCCGTATTGGTAACTGTACCGTTGGTAGTTCCCTTGATTAATACAGTTACTCCGGGCAATGGTAGGCCGGAATCGTCGGTAACTGTTCCTTTAACAGTTATATTTTCCTGAGCACTTAAATTGTTTCCCGTGAAAACAACCGAAAACATAAAAGTCAAGTACAAAAAAGCCATTGAAAGCCTTTTGACATAGCTTTTAGAATTCTTTGTTTCATTTTCAAAATTTTGGTTTTTCATAGACATTTAATTTAATAACTAATTCTTAGATAGTAATTCTTGTTTATTTAATTTGGATAAATTCGATGCCATTTTGAAGCATCCTTCAGATACGTTATTTTATCATAGGCAGATTTTTTTTAGTTTAATTTTATCAAATTGTTTTTACGTTTATCTCAGAAAAGTAATACAATTTACAGTAAATGCCAAAATGATATTCACCAAATCAAATTTTAATTTTTTGATTTATTTTTTCCTAACTTTGAAACCAAATTTATACTACTAATCAATGCTTTCCTATAGAGAAACTGACAAATCTATTGCACAAAATGATATCTCTAAATCCAATTTTAAGAAATACCTTATTATTTCGGAGTTGGATCACAAATGGGGTTTTATCGTTAACGACACAGGAGATACTGTATATCCAAAAGATTCAGACTATCCTGCAAAAGGGCATCCGGGTTCCCATATGTTTTCGTGGAAGACCGGACGAATATTAAATGAATATCACATTGTACTTATTTCAAAAGGTGAAGGGATATTTGAAAGCAAATCAGCGGGAAAACGAAAAATAAATGAAGGTGATGCATTTTTACTATTCCCGGGAGAATGGCATCGTTACAAACCCTTGAAAAAAACAGGATGGACTGAACATTGGGTAGGATTTTCGGGTGAAGTTGCCAATTTGATGATGAAAGAATACTTTTTTAAAAAAGAGAACCCAATTGCAAACAAGTTTAATAATCAGCTGGTAACAAAACTCTTCAAAACGCTTCACCAACTTATCGAAGAAGAGCCATTTGGATTTCAGCGAACGGCTTCCGGAATTTGCATTCAGCTTATGGCAGAGTTTTGTAATACATTACATGGTTCAGGACTAAAACATGAATCACCAATTTCGCGGGCAAAATATATTATGAATGGAAAGCTTGACGAGGAGATTGACTTTGAGATACTTGCCAGAAATCTTGGAATAAGCTATTCAAAATTCAGAAGTGACTTTAAACGCCAAACAGGGCTACCTCCTTTGCAATATTTCCTGCTTTTAAAAATTGAAAAAGCAAAAGGTCTATTAATCAATACAGATTTTAGTTCCAAACAAATTGCCTATGAACTGGGCTTTGAATCGGAACATTACTTTTGTCGGATATTTAAGCAAAAAACAGGTATGTCACCGTTACAATTTCGCTCAAAAAACAGAGCTCAATTTAACTAAAGTCGAACTTAAATTATTGAAGTTGTCAAAAGTGAACTGTTGAAAAGAAAGAATAATAATTCAACTTTGTATTTCAGTATTTTATATCATTCTTCCAAAAAAAATATGTTGTTGAGTAAAAGCATAGTAAAAAAGAAATTTGCCCGCATTTAAGTTTTGGGGATTCAAAAAACAATACAAAAGTTAAAGATTATCAAGTGGTTGAAGCGACACTATACCGTCTTAAAACAGGTTGCCAATGGAGGCTATTGCCGATGAAACAGTTTTTTCGGTGCAAATACCGGTAGCAAGGTGTTTATTCCCATTTTTAGATATAGAGAGGTTCACGTAATGTTCTGAGAGAGGTTTAGGGGTGCTACACCCCTTTATCTACCCGACTGTTTGTTCATTATTCTTTTTTAGACGCCTTTATACAGTTCATTGTCGCGCTGTTGAGTAGTGTCTTGATGCACATTTGCATTTTTTGCTTTGCCGAGATTGTTAGCAAAAACAAATGCGCCACCAAGAGTATTATTGATCTATTTGTTACGAGTTCTTAAAGCTTATACTTCACAATTAAAAGCAATTCCTCCAACTTGTTTTTGTCCGCATTTGATATAGAAAGGGTAAATGAGGAATCCAAATCAAAATCGGAATTAATTCCAGTACAAAGTTTCAACTCATTCACCCGCGAAAGATTTGTGGCAACACCAGCTACATTAATTGTGAATGCAGCAGGGTTATCTTTTATTTTAGCTACGAACATTACATTTTCAATTTCAGCATCAATCGTTTGCGCCATATAGGGAAGCCTGGATTTATCAATTATTAATTCAATGGTCCCATTTTGCTTTAAAATATGCCACTCATTAGGAAGATCATGTTTTATATTAATTGCAACATGAAGAACTACATCAGTAATTGTATTGTAATCAAATTGCTTTATTTCCGTTGGAAGCTCTAACTTCCAG
>JBBQPP010000389.1:0-4511 GCA_038217255.1 Bacteroidales bacterium
TTTTTACTACATTAGCTCCCTTTAAATTTTATACCTAAATCAATTGAAACAATTTATCATTTCTCTTGCCACTATTTTAATATTTTTTGAAGTCAGCAATGCGCAAAAGACAATTAAGGCCGTTCGGATATCAACTCCACCAACAATCGATGGTTATGTAGACGAAAAAGTTTGGGACGAAGCTTTTGCCGTTGACGAGTTTTACCAACGTGAACCTTTCGAGGGAAAACCCGCGTCTAAAAAAACTATTTTCCTTACCTGTTACGATGCAAACAACATTTACTTTGCTGTGAAATGTTGGGATGATCCCCACAAAATTACAGCTAAAGAAATGGCGCGCGATGTGAGTTTGGGAAAGGATGACCGAATTCAGATAATTTTGGATACTTATCTCGATAAGCGAAATGGCTATTGGTTTCAGGTTGGCCCACGTGGATCCATTGGCGATGCTTTGGTTAGCGGAAATGGTACTGTTTTGAACAAAGAGTGGGATGGGCTTTGGACAGGAAAAGCAAAAATTACCGATTGGGGATGGGAAGCCGAATTGGCCATTCCTTTCAAAACCATGGGATTTGACAAGGAAAGTACGCAATGGGGGGTAAAATTCATCAGAAATATTGTAAACAGCCTCGAAACAGACTACTGGCCGGTCGCCAACTTAAATGCACATAAATTTCAGGTTTCCGATGCTGGCATTTTAGATGGTATTGAGAATATTACACAGGGAATAGGTTTGGACATTTCGCCTTATTTGGTTACCGGATTAAATACCAAAAAAGGGAAAGATATTGACCCGAAACTTACCGGAGGCGTTGACCTGTTTTATCAGATTACTCCAGGTTTAAAATCTTCACTTACTATTAATACTGATTTTGCTGAAACCGAAGTTGATGATCGGCAGATAAACCTTACCCGCTTTAACCTTCACTATCCCGAAAAACGCGACTTTTTTCTGGATGGTGCAAGCCATTTTAAGTTTGGAATTGATGCAGATGATTCAAGCCCGGCATCAAAAAGTATAATACCATTTTTTTCACGAAGAATGGGACTTGATTCTTTGGGTGGTCCAATTCCAATAAATGTTGGAGCAAAATTGACCGGACAGATTGACGATTGGAACATAGGGATGATGTATATAAACGATGCCCGCGAAACCGGTATTAATAATTTTTATGTGACACGGGTAACACGAAATATTGGAAAACAATCATCGGCCGGTATTATCGGCACATATGGAAATGCACTTGGCGATGAAACCAATGCTGTGGTTGGCGCTGATTTGAACCTTGCAACATCAACGTTTCAAAAAAACAAAAACGCATCATTTTTTCTTTTTGGTTTAAAATCAAATACAAAAGAGTTGGAAGGAAATGATGTCTCGTGGGGCACACAAGTTGTTTATCCGAATGATTTTGTAAAAGCGCGATTAGGATTTCATCAGATCGGGAAAAATTTTGTTGCCGGTATGGGCTTTGTTCCGCGTACCAATATCAATGAATCATATGGTGAATTGATGTTCGGCCCTCGCCCAAATAAATGGGGAATTATGCAAATTGAATTTGGCGGAAGTTTTAACCACATAAGCAATTTGGAAACAAATGATCTGGAAACCCGCGAATTTGAAATTCAACCGCTCGGGATACGTTTTTTGTCAGGAGAAGTAATCAAATATTCACTCGTAAGTCAATATGAATCGCTGACGGAAGATTTTAATATTTATGAAGATTTTATTATCCCCCAAGGAATTTACGAATGGTGGCAGCAACAATTTAAACTCGAAACAAAGGGGGCACGAAATGTTTGGGGAGAAGCAAGTTATCGGTTTGGCGATTTTTATAACGGTAAAAGGAATGATATAAAATTGCTGGTAAACTGGAAAATTGCTGTGCCGTTTTTTATTGGAGGATCAGTTACCCAAAATAACATTACATTGCCCGATGGAAAATTTACAGCAAATATTTTCCAGTTGAATGCAAATATTTTGTTTAGCCCCAACGTTACTCTTTATAATTACCTCCAATATGATAATGCAAGTAACGTCGCAGGCTGGCAGGCACGTTTTCAATGGATAATTAAACCGGGCAACGAAATTATTCTGGCATGGACATCGAATTTCAACAAACCCGAAAATACTTTTATAATGGATGAAAGTGCAGTAAGGTTGAAACTGAAATATAATATAAGGTTATAAACCTTTTGAAAAAACATTGCGTATATAAATACACTTACATACATTATTATATACTTTATATAAAACGGGAAGGTTGAATTGTTGTATTGTAAGGTTTTAAATGGTAAATTTGCAGATATAAAAGGAGAAAATTAAAAAAGAGTTTTATATTCTTGTTTGGTAAGAAGTATTTTAATATACTTGCACCCGAATTTATAAAATTATCTCCCCCATTTCAATTGTTCCGAATTATTATTCATCACTTAAATCAAAAAAAGCATAATATTTTAACAATGTACGATATTTTAGAATTGAACAAAAAGCTTGTTCCCGAACTGAGGGAGATCGCAAAAGAGCTTAATATTAAAAAGATTGAATCATTAAAAAAGCAGGATCTTGTTTACAAGATACTTGATACACAGGCGATTCAGGAAGCAGAAAAATCTGAACGCAAAAATGTTGCAAAGGAACCTGCCAAAGAAGAAAAAGGATTAAAATCCTTCTCAGTCAAAAAGCCTTTTTCATCGGATAAACAAAGCAATTCACAACAGGAAGATTTGCGGGGTAACCGGCCACGACGGGAACGTATTGAGCCTGTTGTTAAGCGCGAAAAAGTTGAAACTGGTAAAAAGAAACGCGCCAAGCAGGAGTCTTCAGGTGTCCAATCTCGTCAGGAACAAATAAAAGCAATTATTAAAGGATTTGGCCGTGAAAAACCTGCAATAGAAGAAACTGAACATAAAAGTGCACCTGAAAAACCCGTGCAAACTGAAGATTTAAAACCAAAACAAGATAAAAAGGGAAAAACTTTCCACTCTAAACCAGAGGATAAACCAGAAAAGTTTAAGGTTGAAAAACAACAGAAACGGGAACCACTCAATGATGAAATTAACGATGAACCGGAGATTTCGGTAAACAATGACAATCCGGTTGATAAAGGTACGCCTGTGGTAAAAGAACAGGAAAATAACGAACCGAAAAAATCGCATAAACAAAAAACTGAAAATCAAAATCAAAACGGAAACAGCAAACAAAAAAACCGTCAGTTTGAGTTTGAAGGAATTATAACTAATACAGGTGTGCTCGAAATACTTGTTGACGGTTATGGATTTTTACGTTCATCTGATTTCAATTATCTTAATTCTCCCGATGACGTTTATGTATCGCAATCGCAAATAAAACTGATGGGTTTAAAAACCGGAGATACAGTAAAAGGTACAATACGCCCACCAAAAGAAGGAGAGAAATATTTCCCGTTAATCAAAGTACTCGAAATAAACGGCAGGAGTCCCGATTACATTCGTGATCGTGTTCCTTTCGATCATCTAACTCCACTTTTCCCCAACGAAAAGTTTCAGTTGACCGGAAATGGGCATGATAACGTATCGACAAGAATTGTTGACATGTTTGCACCAATCGGAAAAGGTCAGCGCGGCTTGATTGTGGCGCAGCCTAAAACCGGTAAAACTGTATTGCTCAAAGAAATTGCAAATGCAATATCAGCCAATCATCCTGAGGTGTATATGATTGTATTGCTTATTGATGAGCGACCTGAGGAGGTTACAGATATGGCACGCAGTGTAAATGCTGAAGTAGTTGCATCCACTTTCGATGAACCAGCCGACAAACATGTGCGGGTAGCAAATATTGTGCTTGAAAAAGCAAAACGAATGGTGGAATGCGGACATGACGTAGTTATCCTGCTTGACTCGATAACTCGTTTGGCACGTGCTTACAATACTGTTCAACCTGCTTCAGGAAAAGTGCTTTCGGGTGGTGTTGACGCAAATGCACTTCACAAACCAAAACGGTTTTTCGGAGCAGCCAGAAATATTGAGGAAGGCGGTTCTCTAACGATTATCGCAACTGCACTTACCGATACCGGTTCGAAAATGGATGATGTGATTTTCGAGGAATTCAAAGGAACGGGTAACATGGAGTTGCAGTTAGACAGGAAACTTTCGAACAAACGGATTTTCCCATCAGTGGATATTCCTGCTTCGAGCACTCGTCGTGAAGATTTGCTGTTCTCAAAACAAATTATCGACAAACTGTGGATTTTGCGCCACTACCTTGGAGGAATGAATTCTTTGGAAGCCATGGATTTTATGAAGACACGATTGATGCGCGCCAACTCAATGGAAGAGTTTTTAGCATCTATGAACGACGAATAAAAAACCCCTCCTAAACTCCCCGGAGTGGAGGAAAAAGAAATTCAAAAAAAGGCTATTCAATACGAATAGCCTTTTTTTGTTCATATTGGGATGCCAACCAATCCCAACTGTGCAGATGCGGATGGCAACCAGGAAGCAGTATTCAAACTGCATGAACAAGAAATCCA
>JBBQPP010000390.1:0-4510 GCA_038217255.1 Bacteroidales bacterium
TGGTGCATCAAGGTTTTTAATCCATTGCAGGTTTTTAACACTTCCATCCGAATTTAAAATTGAAATAAACCCGTTTCCATCTTTTTGTGAAGGATCACCATCAATGTTTGAAACATAAATTACATCTCTTTCCTGGTCATACAAAACCGATTCTGGTGTTTTTAAATCGCAGGTTGTTTGCCAAACTTTTTCCAAACGCTGTGCATTCGAAATATTCACTCCAAAAATTAAAGTCAGGATTAGTCCCGTAAAAATTGTTTTCATAATTGTATCGTTTTATATTTTATCAAGTTACTTTACAACTTTAACAAACCAAAAGCTGTTTTGTGTACTAGAATTTGAAATTTAATAAAAACTGAATAAAATGAAAAGAATATCCTTGTTATTACTGCTCATGGTCAATGTGTTAATTATTTTCGGGCAAAACACCCGCAAGCAAAATTTTTATGTGGGAACATTTACTTCGGAAGGTGCAAAAGGTATTTATTTATGCGAATTTGATTCTAAAACAGGCGAAATTGCATTAAAACAAACTTTTCTTGGTGTCGATAATCCAAACTTTTTAAAAGTTGCGCCCGATAAAAAACATTTATATGTTGTAAATCGTGCACCTAAAGAAATAGAATCAACTGGTGGTTATATTTCTGCTTATGAAATTGGAAAGAATAGTAACTTGAATTTTTTAAACAAACAATTGTCACATGGCGCCGATCCTTGCCAAGTTGACGTTTCGCCAGACGGGAAATTTGTTGCTGTTGCCAATTATGGTGGAGGAACTACAGCCCTTTATCCGGTTGCAGATGACGGAAGTTTGTTGGCTGCAAGTTCGGTAATCATAAATGAAGGTTTAAGTATCGATAAATCGAGGCAGACAAAACCTTATGCGCATTCCATCAAATTTTCTCCTTTTGAAAACAAGATTTTTAGCGCCGATTTGGGAACTGACCAGCTAAATATTTTTGAATTGGAAGGCAATAAACTTGTTCAAAACGGACAAAAATTTGTAAAACTTCAACCTGGTGCCGGTCCACGTCATTTCGATTTTCATCCAGATGGAAACTTTATTTATGTGATAAGCGAATTGAATTCAACCATTACAACCTTAAAAAGGGTAGGGGATAATTGGGAAGAAGTTCAGGCAGTTTCAACACTTCCTGCTGATTTTAAGGGGACAAGTTATTGCGCAGACATTCACATTTCTGCCAACGGAAAGTATTTGTATGGTTCAAACCGTGGGCACAATTCAATTGCCGTTTTTGAAATAAACAATGAAACAAAAAAGCTGAAACCATTGGGATTTGTGCCGGTTGAGGGTGATTGGCCACGAAATTTTTCTTTGTCGCCGGATGGCGATTTTATGTTGGTAGCCAACCAAAAAAGCGGAAATATTACTGTGTTCAAAATAGACAAAACAACTGGCATTCCCGAATTTACCGGAAAGCAAATTGAAATACCGGCACCGGTTTGTATTGAGTTTTTGTAGAATTCAACTGAATTTTGTGCTTATCAGTTTGATGAATTCATCACGGGTTGCCGTTTTTTCAAAAGCCCCTGTAAAATCGGAAGTTGTGGTAATTGAATGTTGTTTTTGAATGCCGCGCATCTGCATACAAAGGTGTTGAGCTTCGATTACTACAGCCACTCCAAGCGGTTTTAAAGTATTTTGGATGCATTCTTTAATCTGCATAGTCAACCGTTCCTGCACCTGCAGCCTGCGTGAAAAAACATCAACAACCCGTGCAATTTTACTCAAACCGGTAATAGTGCCGTTTGGAATATATGCTACATGTGCTTTTCCAAAAAACGGAAGTAAATGGTGTTCACACATTGAATAAATTTCAATGTCTTTTACGATGACCATTTGCCGGTAGTCTTCTTTAAAAAGTGCCGATTGTAAAATTTTAACCGGATCTGTTTTGTAGCCCTGTAATAAAAATTGCATTGCTTTTGCTACTCTTTCAGGGGTTTTGTCAAGCCCTTCGCGCAAATTATCTTCGCCCAATAATTTTAAAATGTTTTCATAGCTTTTTGCCAGTTCGGTGGTGGTATAATCATCGAAATTTTCAATTTTCTCGTAGTTGTTGGTGGAATTATTTTTGTCTGAATTCATGGTAGTAATTAATAAAGTGCTTACAAAGATTAACTTTTTTTGCCAAAATCAGTAAGAAAGTATGTATTGATTTCCGAGTGGGAGCAAAAATTATGAAAATTTAAGTATGAAGATATTGATTGTTTCAGCAACCTGGCTCGAAGTAAAACTACTGGCCGATGAACTTGAATTTATTGAAGAATCAGCGCATCTTTTAAGAAAATACAAGTTGCATGAAATGGAAATAGACATTTTAATCACGGGGATTGGCAATACTTTTACCACATTTCATCTAACAAATACTTTGCATCGCAATAAATATCAGTTTGTAATAAACATTGGTATTGCCGGAAGTTTAACTGCTGAATTAAATATTGGCGATGTAGTTTCGGTTGTTACCGATGAATTTGCCGATTTGGGGATTGAAAAAGAAGATGAATTTTTAACCCTTTTTGAATCCGGATATATGGATACAAATGAATTTCCGTTTGAACACGGCGTTTTAAAGGCATCAGATTTTAATGGATTAATAGATTTAAAAAAAGTCAGGGGGATTACCACAAACAAAAGCCATGGCCGCGCAGCTTCAATTGCCGAAATAAAATCGAAATTCAACGCCCAGGTCGAATCCATGGAAGGTGCTGTGGTTCTTTATGTTTGCAACTGGGTCGGGTTACCATGTATTCAAATCCGTTCAATATCGAATTTTGTTGAACCCCGTGATTCGGCACAGTGGAACATTCCATTGGCCCTCGAAAAATTAAATAAGTCAGTAAAGGATGTTTTACAGAAACTTACTGTTGAAGTAATTTGATTTTGCTATTTTTGCGCGGATTTTAAGTGCGATCTTTTCCATTGGTTTATAAAATTGCCCCCGCCAATCATTTATTTTTAAGCGATGACTCACGAAGAAATGTAAGGCGAAATTATTTATAGTTTTAGCCAGGATATTTTGTTGAAAATAAAGTGCATTTTTTTTTGAAAGTTTATACAATAAAGAAACTAGTATGGAGTTAGTAACTTATAAAAGCTACAATTTTTCGGGAAGCAGTTTTTTGATGAACAGAACTAACCACTTATAGAAATGATAGTTGTAACAGGCGCAGCCGGTTTCATCGGCAGTTATTTGGTCGGAAAACTCAACAAAGCAGGTTATAAAGATTTGATTTTGGTTGACAAAATTGATGACCCCCGCAAAGAGCTAAATCTGGCACATAAAACTTACAGGAATTTTATCGATCGCGACAACTTTTTTAAATGGCTGATCAGTCATTCGCGCGATGTTGATTTTATCTTTCATCTTGGTGCACGTACCGATACGGTTGGTCAGGAGCCTGATTTGTACCAGCAATTGAACCTTATTTATTCGCAGCGGCTTTGGAATATTTGTTCCGAAATTCAAGTGCCGCTTTTATATGCTTCTTCCGCTGCTACCTATGGAAATGGCGAAGAGGGATTTTCAGATTCTCATCGGAATATTTCAAATTTGCGCCCACTCAATTTATATGGCTGGTCGAAACATGATTTTGATGTTTGGGCATTGAAACAATTCAGGACACCGCCATTTTGGGCAGGTATGAAGTTTTTTAATGTTTACGGCCCCAACGAATATCACAAAGAAAGAATGGCATCTGTGGTTTTACATGCGTATCATACCATTCAAAAAACGGGTAAAATGGAGCTTTTCCGTTCGCACCATAAAGATTACAAAGACGGAGAACAAAGCCGCGATTTTATTTTTGTTGAAGACATTGCTGATGTGATGATGTTTTTTATGGAAAACCAGAAAAATCACGGTATTTACAATGTTGGAACGGGAAAAGCACGTTCGTTTATGGATTTAACTACTTCTGTTTTTGAAAGCTTGAAACTTACTCCCGATATTTCATTTATCGATTGTCCGGTTGATTTGCGTGGAAGGTACCAGTATTTTACCGAAGCCGAAATTAAAAAACTCCGCGATATAGGTTATACAAAACCATTTACCGAACTCGAACAGGGTGTTGATCAGTATGTTAACGAGTTTTTGATGTCGGAAGCTTGTTACTAAATTATTCAGTATAAAACCTGATCACTTTTTTAATCGATTCTTCGCAAACCGGGCAGAATTTTTTTGCTACATTACTTTTCATCCGGCAGTCAATAAACGGACTGTAAATTCCTTTGCTCGAATAGCCGCCACCCTCATAAACACCAACTTTATTTGAATTTTTTAAATCTCGTGGAGTTGGGATTTCAACCGATTTGTCCAACATGTTTTTCCATTTCGAATCGAAATCGACAAGTGTTGTAATATTTGGCTCCCATGGTTCAACTTTCTGGTTGTAAAAATCATCGTAAGCAACTTCTGAGTTGTAGTATTCATCAGCTAATCCCGCAAAACCGTGACCAAATTCGTGTACAAAAACCTCTTTTGTCAAA
>JBBQPP010000391.1:0-4459 GCA_038217255.1 Bacteroidales bacterium
AAATCGATTCGACCGTTGAAACCCGCGCTAGATTGACTGCCGATGCAGAAGCCGAAAAAGTGAGGTTGGCACAAGAAACTGCCGCTGCTGAAGCCGCCCGACTTGCCGCAATTCAGGCTGAAAAGGACAAAAATTACAACGAAGCAATTACAAAAGCTGACAATCTTTTCAACGAAAAGCAATATGAAAATGCCCGCACCGAATACCGTTCTGCACAAACCGTGAAACCCGAGGAAACATATCCGCAACAAAAGATTGATGAGATTGGAAAAGCTTTGGCAGCTTTAGCTCAGGCGAAGAATGACAAGGAATTGGTGGATAAAAATTACATATCTATTATCCAACAGGCAGATCGTTTATTTGCAAGTAAAAGCTATGATCAATCGAAAAATAAATACAATGAAGCGCTGGTTTTGAAATCTGATGAAACCTACCCGAAAGAACGGATTGCTGAAATTGAAAAGATTCTCCAGCAACAAAGCATCGATGAAAAATACCGGATAATTATTGTGGCTGCTGATGGATTTTTTAAGACCGAGAAATATTTACAGGCAAAAACAGAATATGAAAAAGCTTTGACTGAAAAGGCAGAAGAACAATATCCCAAAAATCAAATAGCGAAAATAGATGATATCCTTCAGAAAGAACAGCAACGAATTCTTGCTGAAAAACAAGCTGCAGAAGATTTGCAGCGCCGAAGTGAAGATATTTTTAAGTTAAAGGAAGAAATGGAAACGCGTGGAGTTGCCAGTGATGCTGAACTCAAAAATATTTACGATCAGTATATTAAACAAGCTGATAATCTGTTCGATATCAAACAATTTATAGTTTCGCGGGGTTGGTATTACAAAGCATGGGACGTTAAACCCGATGAAAACTATCCGAAGCAGCGTATCAATGAAATCAACCGGTTATTGAATAGTTTGATGTCCAGCCAGCTCGACAGAGACTACCAGAAGTTTGTTGATTTGGCCGATTCGACTTTCCGCAATAATCAATATGCAGTTTCACGTGGTTGGTACAACAGGGCTTTGGGCGTGAAGGCAGCAGAGAAATATCCAAAGGATCAGATAAAGGAAATAGAAAACAGGATTGCTGAACGAATGGCAGCAAAATCTGGACAGCAGTTTGAAAATGACGTGCAAAAAGCAACTTCAGCATTCGATGCAAAAAATTATAATGTTGCCCGTTTTTGGTATAAAAAAGCGCTTGAATTGCGGCCTGATGATGCTGATGTTAAAAGCAAACTAAAGGAAATTGAAGGGACGGTACAATAGGAAAGGAAGCCCCCTATAACTCCCCCGAAATGGGAGGATCAAGAGAGTTTGAAAATATCCAGCATCAATTATTAAGACCGGGGAAGGAAGAAAGTGGGAAGCACGGAGTTGAAATTTGGAAGAAAGTTGTCAAGTTATCGGGTTGGCTTTGTTATCGTGGTTGTGTTGATTATCCAGAATCCAGAATCGAGTATCCAGCATCCAATGACAATTTATTAAAACCCTTTGCTCAACATTTTCCGCCTTTTTTGAATCAAATCGCTCAATTCCCTGACCATATTCTGATTGACCTGTTGGGCCATCGGAATAACAAATTGTTCGGTTTCATTGATGTACTGGCTGATTTTTGCATCTGAAAAAATATTTTGGTTAATATCGGTGAGATTGCTAATCCTGTCAGCTATTTTCAATGTTTTGGCGTTAAAAGAACCTGATTCCAAAATCCGTTTCAAATAATTTGCTTTGGTTTCGTTGGGGTCTTTTGTTACCTCCAAAACAAGTCTGGTAACCTTTTCTCCATCAGTGTCCAAATTGAGCAGAATTGATCTGTCGGTTGAAGGAATATCCTCAAAAAGATCATGAACAAGTGCTGCTTTTAAAAGCACCGAATTTGAGAAATATTTATAATCCAAAAGAATTCCCAGCGTGGCAAAAGCATGTCTGAATTGATTTCCTCCAACATACCTTTCGTTTCCAATAAGTGCGGTAGCTTTTATAATGTATGGTGCAAGGACGAGTGATCTGAGCTCTTCTTCAGCAGTCATAAGTCAGGTTTTTAAGAATTAAAGAGTAAAATTATGATTTATTTTAAGTTTAAAGAATTCCTTTTTCAAATTTTTCCTGGATACTTTTTAGTATTTCTATGTCCAAATGTCCCGAATAAATTCTGATAATATCCGTAATTTCGGAATCCAAAATAATTGCACCCCTTGCCGAATCAAACATAGGATGACCTGTATTATTTCGGATATCAGAAATAACCTGTGCGTAATACTCTTGATTTATCAGTTTTGAAAGGGCAATGTAAGCCGTTTTTTCTTGTAGATGATCGACATAAATGTTTTTGCCAACTTCTTCGAGGCTGAAACATTTGTTTGTACGGATAATTGCTTTTTTTCCAATATGAACCTTTTTTGCAAATTCAACTCCCTGTTCCATAAAGCATTCCTGAAGTTTATGAATCATAGCATAATCAGGGAAATTCTTTATACGGATTGCAGGTTGATGTTCGTTTGTAAAATCAAGTACCGAAACAGCAATATTTAAACTCTGCATACAACTTAAATCAATAAGCTTGGCAAAACGCAACACTTCCTGCAATGAATAGTAAGGTACTGTAAACAGGAATAAAGAATTTGGTTTGGTTTGCATATTAAATGGTGCAACCCCAAAATAGTCAGAATAAGGCATGTTTGCTTCGGCAATGCATGTGTTTTTTGCAATGTTGGCTGTAATAGGAGCAATGGATTCTTCTTTTATAATTGTTCCGCAAACCTGGGTGAGTTGTTTAGTTTTCATGGCAATATTTTTAAAAGCTGTTGAACGTTTAAATACACCGATCATCAATTAATTATACTTTGGTTTATAACGATGGTTACTATTTTATCAGTCTAATTTTTATGTTATACAAGCATTTTTTTAATCGTAATTTAAATTGAATATAAGTTTATAACCGGAAATATTTTGCAATGAATTGTTTAATATTACCATCCTAAATCAACTGTCAGTTAATTAACCGGAGTTTTAATATTTAACGTATTCAATTTATGAAAAATCAATTTGTATTTCTTGTACTTTTTTTATCTGGAATTTCATGTTTTGCACAAACCGAAATCGAGAAGGGCTTGGAAGCCATTACACAAGATGCAGTTAAAGGTCAGTTGGAATTTCTTGCATCCGACTGGACCGAAGGACGTGCTGTTGGCACAAAAGGCGAATACATTTCAGGCGATTACATTGCCTCAATGTTTCAGGTTTATGGTATCAAACCGTTTGGTGATGAGGAAATAAACAGACTTTCGAGACGTGAAATGATGGCCGGATTGCGTCCCAAAACAGGGCTTTCCTATTTTCAGAATTTCAGTTTGATACAATATGAATCCGGCGAAGAACAAACATTTTCTGTAATTTCTACTGGAATAAACAGCGAAAAATCCATTGATTTTGCATATAAAACCGATTTCAATGTTCGGACCGGCGCTGTTGCGCAATCGGCAAAAGCCCCGGTTGTTTTTGTTGGATATGGTTTTGTGAACGATGAAAAAGGATACAACGATTTGAAAAAAACAAACCTTTCAGGAAAAATTGCAGTTGTACTTGCCGGATTTCCAGGTCACAAAGACACGGCCTCCGTTGCGTATAAAAAGTTTGCACCCGAAGGCCGATATGCAAGATATTATTTGGAACGCAACAAAACCGAACAGCTTGAAAAAGCCGGAGCCATTGCAATTATTCAAATCAATCCCGATGTCGATCCAATGTTGTCGTGGGCGCAAAACCAGATTTACCCGGTAAAAGGAAGTCATTATGAGGCTGATAAACCGCTGGGTTCATACTACAACACTTCAATGGCGATGCCTGCAGATTCTTTGACTTCAAACATACCAACATTTGCAGTTACCCCGCGATTGGCAAACGAAATCATTTCGGGTACCGGAGTTAATTTTGCTGAATTCGAAAAAGCTGCTGCCGAAAAAATGGTGCCGGCTTCAAAAGAATTGACGGGTAAAATCATTGCGTTTAAAACAACAGTTAAATCTGAAATAGTAAAGGCCCGCAATGTTTTGGGTTATATCGAAGGCGAGAAAAAGGATGAGTTTATTGTGGTAGGCGGACATTACGATCATATTGGAAAATATGACGGATACATTTGGAATGGCGCCGATGACAACGGATCGGGAACAGTTGGCGTAATGACAATTGCAAAAGCGTTTATGGCAACCGGCAAAAAGCCCGAAAAATCAATCATTTTTGCTGCCTGGACCGGAGAAGAAAAAGGTTTGTACGGGTCGAAATATTTTGTACAGCAAGCACAAAAAAATAATCTAAACGTGGTGTTAAACCTCAACAACGACAAGATTGCACGGGCCCAAGAAAAAGATTCGCTGAAAAATATGGCAGAAATGGTTTACACACAAGCAAATGCCGGAATTGCTGACATTACAAACAAGAACATCGCCGAT
>JBBQPP010000392.1:0-4440 GCA_038217255.1 Bacteroidales bacterium
CATGTTAATTTAGAAGGTGACCCGAATTTTCAGGATATTTATATTGAGAAAATGATGCTTGTTTAAAAGTCATTGGGCACTGGTCATTGGTTTGTTCCAAATGACTGGTGACTAATGTCTAGCTTTCTATTCCTTTTGTCGATAGCAACCCGCAAGCCGCATAAATATCCTGCCCGCGCGAGGCACGGATTGTGGTTAAAATTCCCTTTTGATTTAATTTCTCTTTGAACAGAAGAATGGTTTTTTCATCGGGACTTTTCAGCGGAGTGCCCGGAACTGGGTGGAAACGGATAAGGTTGATGCGGCATTTCAATCCATCAAGAATTCTTGCAAGTTCTTTAACGTGGGCCGGAGAATCGTTCAATCCTTCAAACAAAATATATTCGAACGAAACACGACGCTGCCGGCCAAAATCCCAGCTTTTTATTTCATTTACTACTTCTTCGATTGGGTAAGCAACCTGCACGGGCATCAGTTTCTGCCGTTCTTCGTTAAATGGCGTGTGCAAACTTACCGCTAAATGGGCTTCACTTTTTTCGAGGAAAGTCAACATTCCCGGAATAATTCCGATGGTGGAAACCGTTATCCTTCGGGGACTCATTGCAAAACCCCATTCGGAAGTGAGGATTTCGATGCTTTTCAAAACTTCTTCCAGATTATCGAACGGCTCGCCCATTCCCATATAAACGATATTTGAAACTTCGTTAACTTCATCGATGCTGCGGATTTGGTTTACAATTTCGCCCGCTGTTAACTGTCCCTGAAAACCCTGCTTGGCAGTAAAACAGAACAAACATCCCATTTTACAACCTACCTGTGAACTCACACAAACCGTTTTACGGTCTCGTTCCGGAATCATCGCCGTTTCAATAAATTTATTCTGGTGGGTGGGAAAAAGATATTTTTTTGTTCCATCGATACTTACCTGAACTCTTGTGTGCGCCGTTAATCCGAATTCGTATTTTTCATTTAGAAGTTCACGGAATTTTATCGAAAGATTGGTCATTTCGTCAATCGATGAAACGGGTTTTTTGTATAACCAATCTGCAATTTGTTTGGCAGTGAATTTGGGCATTCCCAATTTTGCAACGAAAAGTTGCAATTCATCCAACGTTTTCCCAAACAATTTTTCTTTCATCGTATTTATTTGGAGCAAAGATAAAAAAAGAAACTTTGACATGTGGAACTCCGCTGGACACGGCCCCGATAGCCATCGGGGTTCCTAAGTCCGAGATTCTTCAATTTAACTTTGACTTAGGAAAGTCAAAGTCCCTTTTCGCTCAATGTTTTCAAAAACCCCGGCGCTTTTCTATGGTTTGTGGCTTGTTCATAAACGTGAGCAATTTTCAATAAAGTGGGCTCGCTCCAGGCTTTGCCAAAAAACGAAATTCCAACTGGCAAACCATGAACATATCCCATCGGTACTGTAACATTTGGATAACCTGAAATAGCTGCCGGAGATGAACTTCCGCCGCTGAAATGGTCACCATTTACCCAGTCGATTGTCCAGGCCGGACCATTAGTTTGGGCAATTATGGCATCGAGGTTATGTTCTTTCAACACCGCATCTATTCCCTCTTTCCCGGCATATTTTTTCGAATCTTTTAATGCAGTCAAATACTCTTTTGTTGTTAAATCTCCTTTTGCCTGTGCCTGTTCAAATATTTCCTGATCGAACCACGGCATTTCCCGGTCCGCATTGTTTTTGTTGAATTCGATGATTTCTTCCATCGATTTTACCTGAGCCTTGGAATGTTCCTGCAAATACTGATTTAAATCGGCTTTAAATTCATAAAGCAATACTTCGTATGACGGACCTCCCCATTTTCTGCGGTTTTCAAATTTTACCTCTTCAATTATTTCAGCACCTTTTGATTTCATCACTTCCACGGCCTGTTTAAAAAGCACATCCACTTTCTTGTTGAATCCAATCATCTCGGAGGCAATTCCAATTCTCATTCCTTTTAATCCTCCGTCATCTAAAAACTGGGTGTAATCGCTGAATATTTCTCCTTTTTCGATATGGGTTTCAGCATCATTTGCATCGAACTCGGCAAGAGCACCCAAAAGAATTGCAGCATCTTTTACCGTCCGTGCCATTGGTCCTGCCGTATCCTGACTGTGTGCAATGGGAATAATTCCCTGCCGGCTCCACATTCCAAGGGTTGGTTTTATTCCAACTACCCCGTTTACTCCCGATGGACACACAATCGATCCATTGGTTTCGGTACCAATTCCGATAGCACATAAGTTTGCAGAAACAGCGGCTCCGGTTCCGGCACTTGAACCACACGGACTGCGGTCTAAACAAAATGGATTTCGCACTTGTCCGCCGCGACCGCTCCAACCACTCGAAGAATTGTCGGAACGAAAATTTGCCCACTCGCTCAAATTGGTCTTACCCAAAATAACCGCTCCCGCTTCGCGCATTTTTTTGATGATGAAAGCGTCTTTAGGGGCGATATTTCCTTCCAAAGCGAGAGAACCGGCTGTGGTTTGCATTTTATCACCTGTGTCGATGTTGTCTTTAAAAAGTATTGGAATACCATGAAGTGGACCGCGAACTTTTCCGGATTTTCGCTCATCATCCAATTGTTGAGCAATTTTCAATGCATCGGGATTTAGTTCGATAACCGATTTTAAAATTGGGTCAACTAACTTAATTCTATCCAGGTATTTTTGGCAGATTTCTACGGAAGTCATTTCTCCCGAAGACATTTTTTGTTGCAATTCATCAATTGTAATTTCATTGAATTTGAATTTGGAAAAGTCAGGTTCAGTTTCTTGTACAGTTTGGGTAGTGCAGGCTGCAATACCTGAAATGGCAAGCACAGAACTGCTTAACGCGGTGGTTTTGAAAAAGGTGCGGCGTTTCATTTTTTACACGTTTAGATTATTAGAAAAGAGAGATAAAACAGAAAAAAAATCAAAAATATGCATTCATTCCTTTTGTGTTTTTTACTGATATTGGGGTTGAAGATAAATTTTATTTTCGAAAGGATTAAAGAATGGAGGTACAGAAAAAGAAAAAGTAACCCAACAATAAATCTTTAGTTGGGTAACTTTTTTCGTGATTTAATCTTGTTCAAAATTTAAAACTTTAAAAAAGATCAAAGAATTTTTAAATTGTGATTAATCCCTGCTCGCCAGTTTTGAGAGCAGTCTTAAAATTTCGAGGTACAGCCAGATTAAAGTTACCATTAATCCAAATGCACCATACCATTCCATATATTTTGGTGCGCCTTGTTCAGCAGCGTTTTCGATAAAGGAAAAGTCAAGTACTAAATTAAATGCAGCTATGGCAACAACCAACAGGCTAAACCCAATGCTAAAATTGCTGTTTCCATGCAGGAATGAAAATTCCATACCGAAAAACCCACCGATAAAACTTACAAGGTAAACCACTGCAATTCCGGCTGTGGCTGCAAAAATTCCCATTTTTAGTTTTTCGGTCACTTTAATAATTCCCGAGCGGTATAAAAAAAGCATCGCCAAAAAAACAGCCAGTGTTAGTGCAACCGCCCTCATTACAATTCCTGTGTACATTGATTCGAAAATGGCAGAAATACCGCCAAGTAAAAGTCCTTCGAAAATAGCATAAATGGGTGCTGAAATCCCTGAACTTTGCGGACGGAAAGCAGTAACCAAAGCTGTTATTAATCCACCAATTCCACCAACAATAACCCATGGCATAACAGCGGCAGCTCCACCTTCAGGATTTACCGCAATGGCCTCGAAAAATTTATTCCATGTAAAAATTGCCGCTGCCATTACAATTAGCAACATCAAACCGGTTTTATTAATCGTTCCGTTAATTGTCATCGCTTCCGAAGAAATACTGTAATCTCTATGGAAAACGTTTTCTTTCATAACCGGATTTGAGGATTTTGTCAAATTTATCATTTCATTTAAAATTAATTGTTCAACATTAAATTTATAAAATTGAGTTATGGCTTAAACAAAAAACTTGCCGATTTAGTTTACATGACAAGATTTCAGAAGAAAGTTTAAAGTTCCGAGTTCAAAGTGTTGGTGAGTTGCGCGCTCCAAGTTCAAGGTTAGAGAAAATCCTAATTTTTTATTGCTTCCCGAAAATAGTCACTCGTAAGTTCATCAAAAAGATCTTCGCCTAATTTTGCAGCATTTTCTGAGTCACTTAATTGCAGGGTTCGGGTGAGTTCGATTGTTTGATGATGGAGATATTTCGAACGTTTTCCAAGAGCCAGGATTGTACGATAAAAAACTGTATTCAACGTGCTGTCTTTTGCCAAAGTTGGCAGTTCGTCAAAAAAGGGTTCGAACATTTCATCGATGGCCGATTTGTCAGTCAACGCAAGTCGTCCAATTAAATGAATTCCTGTGAATCGAATAACATGCTTTTTCCCCCTGCACCATTCCATCGCTTTAATAAATGCGAATTTTGTTTTCACCCAAAGATTT
>JBBQPP010000393.1:0-4439 GCA_038217255.1 Bacteroidales bacterium
GCAGGAATACTAAAAAATCCAATTGTGGCAGCTTTTATTTTTTTGAAATCGCGAATAAAAAGCCAAACTGCAATTGCAAAAACCAGCAAAACCGGATAAATCCAGTGACTTATAAGAAAATTAAATTCGCGGATAAACGAAATCAAAAAGAAAAGCGAAACAATATTCGAAACCGGCTGAATTTCTTTCCATTTATAACCAAGTGTTAAATAAAACCCAAACAGGATAAAGAGTATGATTTCCTGCCCAATTTCGGTGAAAGTAATTTCGCCAAAGTAGCCATCTTCCATTGGGTGCGCAGCATCAAAAAAAATAGCTTCGGCAACGCCAAACATGAGCAAGGAGTATGCAACAACACGAATGGCGACAAAAAGCGGCGAGTAGATTTTCATTCTTATTATTTTTCAGGAGCAAGTGCAACGCTGATATAATTTTTAAAGTCGAACCAATCGTTAAAAGCCTTTTTGGTTGAATCGACCGTGAGGTTTTTCACAAGTTTGTCGAATGTTCCAAATTCCGAAAAATCGCCATTTTTCAAATAATATGTATTACTTAAGACACTTAGCCAGAAGCCGTTTTCGCGTACAGCAATTTCACGTTCGCGAATCATTTTTTCCTGGGCTTTTGTAACTTCTTCGGTAGTAGGGCCATTTTTTTTGTATTCTGAAATAATATCAAAAACCGCCTTTTTCAACTCATCGAGTTTTTTTGGTGCTGTTCCATATGCCACAGTTATTGTATATTCCTGCTCCGGAAATTTTTCCGACGACTGATACGCGCCAATGGAATACACGCTGCTTTTATCTTCGCGGATTACCTCAAGTAAACGGGTTGTGAGTATTTTTGAAACCGCATCCAATTGTACCTGGTTTTGCGAATTATAATCGAAATCGCCATGAAAAACAATATATTGGATACTCTTGTCTTCCTCGCCACGTTTTACCACTTTTTCAACAACACCTTCAGGTTTTTCAATTCCCAGGTCAACCCAGTTTTCTTTTTCCGGCACCGATGGAATTCCACCAATATATTTCTCAACCAACGGTTTAAATTCATCCATATTGATATTTCCAACAAAAAAGAATTTAAAATCAGCAGCATTTTTAAACCTTTCTTTTGCAATTTGCTTCATCCTGTTAAAATCGGCTTCGCTTAACAATTCTTTTGTCATTGGGCGGGCACGTTCGTTGTAATTTGCCATGGTTACGCTCATTGTATCCTGGAAAGCCGATTCGGGAGAAGCCGATTTGTTTTCCAGGATTCCAGCCATCCGTGACATTAAAGACTGGTAACTTCCCTGATCGAAACGTAGTTCGGTAAAGTAAAGGTAAACCATTTGCAAAAGGGTTTCAACATCCTTAACCGATGAACTACCGCTAAAACTTTCGCGCAACTGGCTGATGCTTGGCGAAACACTGAATACTTTATTGGAAAGCATTTTATCAAGCGTTATTTTGTCAAAACCGGCAATTCCGCTCAATTCAATCAAATCAGTTGTAAAATCTGCGGAAATATCGTCTTTCAACGGGTACAATGAATTTCCGCCCAAACTCCAGGCATTAAACAAAATCTCATCCTCTTTGAAATCGGTTTTTTTAATAACTACAGTTGCCCCGTTTCCAAGAGTCCATTCAACTGCATCCACATTTGCAAGTTTTTTCTCGCTCACAACTTTACTCCCCGAAGGTTCATATTCAATTAACGGCACATTTGAAACTGCATCTTCGTAAGGTTCAATTTTCATGCTTTTTACATCATCGAGAACCGCAAATATTTCATCTTTGTTGGGCACTTTTACACCTTCAATCTCGGGGGCAGCGACAACAACAACACGATTTTCGTCGGTTACCCATTTATCTGCAAGTTCATTGATTTCTTTGACCGAAATGGTTGGCAAAAACGCTTTGAAATATTCGAATTCATTTTCAATTCCCGGGAACGGTTCCTCTGTCAACAGAAAATTGCGTTTATATTCGTTGGCAAAATTTATTGATTTTTGGTTATTCCTTTCGTTATAAGCTTTTTCTATTCCATTTAAAAGAGCGGTTTTTTGGCGTTCCAACTCAGTTTCTGTAAACCCAAACTGGCGAACACGCTCATTTTCAGTCAACACAGCCTTTAATCCTTCTTCAATTTTACCATTATTTGAAACCACAACCGACTGATAAACACTTTTTGGTCCGAACAATTCGGAATAAGAAGATTGAGCCATTAAAAATGGCGGTTCCGGCTGTTGCAATTTCTCCGATAAACGATTATTAATCATACCGTTATAAAGACTTCGCATTATCGACTCACGATAATCGCCCAGGTTTACAGATTTTTCAAGTGGGTGTTTATAAAACACAAACGACAACGGATACTGTGCCTCTTTATCTGTATTGATGCTAACCAAAGTCTCTTTGTGATCAGGGATTTCGAAATATTTTTTCGGACGTGGATTTTTTGCTGCCGGAATTTTGGAAAATTTTTCCTTTACAGTTTTTACCATTTCCTCCTGGTTGAAATCGCCAACAACGATAACTGCTTGCAAATCGGGGCGATACCAATCTTTTCGAAAGCGGCGAAGCGCCTCGGGCGGACAATTATCAACAATATCCATTTTACCAATTGGTAGCCTTTCAGCATATTTTGAATTATGCAGAAAAACAGGCAGCCATTTTTGCTGCATCCTTTCGTTTGCATCCCTTCCCATTCGCCATTCTTCATGAATAACTCCACGTTCATTGTTAATTTCCTCGTCCGAATCGGTATTCTGCGAAGCCCAATCATACAAAACCTGCAAGCCTTTTTCCATGAATTCCGAAGAATCCAGCGGTACTTTCAACATATAAACTGTTTCATCAAAACTTGTATAGGCATTAATTTCCGGTCCAAATTCCATCCCAATCGTTTCGAAGTAATTTATCAGTTCATGTTTCGGGAAATTTTTTGTGCCGTTAAACGACATGTGCTCGCAAAAGTGCGCCAAACCTTGCTGGTCGTCATCTTCATCAACCGAACCCGCTTTTACAACAAGGAAAAGTTCGGCCCTGTTTTTTGGGTTGTCGTTTGATCGCACATAATAAGTCATCCCGTTTTCAAGAACACCTTTACTTACTTTTGGATCCTGCGGGATTTTGTTTTTTAAATCGAAATTTGTTTGTGCTGTCAGTAAAATTGAACTGATTAGCAAGATTGAACTCAATATTAACCTCATGTTATTTGTTATTAAATTGTTTTTACAACATTTGAATTTTAAATAAATCGAAATCTACAACAATTTATTGCACTAATGGTTGAATGAGAACTGCAAAAGCATCATTTTCGTTTGATAAAATATTAGGAAAAAGGTGTTTAATTTCATTTGGTGCATTTTCAGTAAGAAACGAAAAATTGGTAAACTCCAGCAAATCAAGGTCATTGTAATCGTTTCCCAGGCCCAGAGTTTCATTTTGACCAATATTCAATAATTCGCAAATTTGTTTTACGCCGTTTCCTTTTGAAACCGAACGATGAAAAACTTCGATCCAAATATATCCCTTTGTTATGGGTGAAGAAGAGCGGATGACGCGGATTTCGGACGAAATTGATTCAATCTCGTTTTTCATTTCCGCAAACAGGTTGTCGTCTTCTTTAATAATCACAAGGAACTGGCAAAGTTCGGTTTCGGGGAGTTGGGGTAAGTTAAGTTCGCTGGCAAAATTCTGGTTGAAATCGAAGTACCGTTCAAATTCGTCGCATTGCGTTTCTCCCCTGAAATACCAGTGCAAATGGTTTTCGGGTGAAGGATGAAATGCGTGAAAATTCAATTTCCGTTGGATAAAAAACCGCAACAGTTTATTTGAAGTTTCAATGTCGATATTTTGATTTGAAATGTGCTTTTTTTCTTTCCAGTCGTACAAACCCGCGCCCGATGAATACACGATATAATCAAACGGCACATGCTTGTTCAGCACCTCAGTTACCTTTTTCAGGTTTCGTCCGGTAGCAACTGCCCTAACAATTTTCTTTTCCCCGAGGAGTTCAAGAGCTTCAAGGTTTTTTATGCTAATAGTCCGATCATTTTTCAGGAAAGTTCCATCAAGGTCGGTAACTACAAGGCGGGTATTTTTTAGTTCGATATTCATTGCTGTAAAAATAGGAAAAAATGATGGGAGAAAAAGAATGAAATTTTACTGTGCAAACCTGAATGATTTTACAAAACCACTGGACATAAAGGAAAAATAGTTTGGAACCGACAAATTATTTAGTATTAATATTTTGTCTGGTAAAAGAAAATAACTGGCTTCATGATCATTTTCCTCTATATTTTAAATTAATGTCTGTTTTGATTATTACCTTTTATTCTTCCAAAATAATCTGAATCAACAAAACATAAACTCCATGAAGGCTGAATTTCAAGGAAATTGAATAAACCATTTTGTGGATTTACAACCTCACTTTGTGGATAAAAATAT
>JBBQPP010000394.1:0-4438 GCA_038217255.1 Bacteroidales bacterium
GGATAAAAAGAAAACCTATAGAATTTGAATAAATAAATTCAATTCTGATAAAGAAGAATAGTTTGTGCAAGCGGTGTACAATATTTCGGGGAAAGCAGAATTTAACGTTCCGGGAATTTTA
The DNA here is from genome assembly GCA_038217255.1 of Bacteroidales bacterium. Lineage (GTDB taxonomy): Bacteria > Bacteroidota > Bacteroidia > Bacteroidales > Prolixibacteraceae > Draconibacterium. Next base: position 122 of record JBBQPP010000394.1, read on the forward strand.
CACAGCAAAACTGTTCAATTTAAAATCGCTATAATTTAACGGTGCCTGGTCATTCAGTGCCGACCCCGTTGAATTTCACAACTTTCAACTGATAAATAACCATTTATTTAAATGAATTCATCACCTCCCGTCTTTGGGAGGTGATTGGGAGAGGCTTTTTATTCCACTACCCGCAACCACGCTTCCGCCATTAATTGAGCGCCGGGCATTGCCGGATGAACGCCGTCGCCGGTCCAGTAAGTTGCAGGGGCATGTTTTACCGCTTCATCAAAAACCTGTTGAAATGGCACCCACAATGCACCAAATTCATTTGCAATTTTTTTGGCAGCAGCCTGATATTCCTTCATCGGTTTTGCCCAGGTTTCGTCAACAGCTGAAGTGTTTAATACATAAAATGGTTCGCAAATCACAAGTTTTATGTTGGGCAATTTTTCTTTTGTCGATTTCAATAATTTTTGGAAGTCGTTTTCATATACTTCCACTGTCCCGTCATATTGACCATTCCGCTTGTGCCAGTAATCGTTCACTCCTATCAAAATACTCAAAACCTCGGGTTTTAAATCAAGGCAATCTTTTTGCCAGCGATCAGCCAATTGATAAACTTTGTTACCGCTTATTCCACGGTTATAAATTGTGAGGTTTTTCTCAGGCATTTCATTCAACAGTGCTGAAGCCGCCAATAAAGCATACCCAAACCCAAACGAACGCGCATTGTTTGGCAGTTCTTTTTCTTTATCACGACCGGCATCTGTAATCGAATCGCCTTGAAAAAGAATAGTATTCCCTTTTTCAAAAATTGAATATTTTGTCTTTTTCTTTGTTACAGGTAAAGCAGCAGAAACAATTGCAGGAATACTGGCCAACGCAGCTGTTCCTGCGGCAGATTTCATTAAGAAATTTCTTCGTGATAAATTCATTAGACTCCGTTTTAAATTGAATTCTAAAAGTAGAAAGAATTATGTCAATCTAAAACTTAAAAATACAAAACCACGGGTTTTTAAATTTTCAGTAGAATGTAAGGTGGCTATTTCCTTTTTAAATCCATCCTTGCTCTGGTGAGTTCAGTATTTATTTTTACGTAACGATCCAGTGCATTCTTTTTATGTTTTTCAAATTCTTCCTTTAGCTCCTGGTAATCCATTTTTGTATTGACAGTAATTTTATTGCTTCTTTTATAAAGAAGAAAAAGTAATGCACATATTAATAAAACAGCAATAATCAAGACATACATTGAAGTCGAATAAACACTTTTATTTACATCGACACCAAAAACACTAATCGAGTTTTCAAGCTCATTGCTCCTTTTGAGTTTTGATTGAATTTCTTCTGTTTCCTTGATTCTTGAGTTTAATTCATCTCTCATTGCATTTGTCTGATTATTACTTTCAGTCACTTGTTTTTCATAAACAGCAATAGAATCTCTTAAGGCACTGTAAAACTGGTTTAATTGCTGTTCATTTAAAAAATAAGAACCGTTCCAGTAATTGAGATTATTCTTAAATACTGTGAATTGTTGTTCCAGGTTTTTCTCGCTTTTCCATAAATTAACATCTTTTTCCGCAAAAGAAATCAATGACAAGGAACCCAATAAAATTAAAAGTACACTAATTTTTTTCATAAGTTTTAATTTAAACTCAACACAAATGACATAAAAACAGAGACAATTCTTTTTTAACCTTCCGCATTAAATTTTATAATTATAAATGTTCCAGCCTTTTAGAAGGCAAAATTTAATAAACGATCAAAAATTTCATTTGTTGCAATAAAAGCAATAAGTTGTGAACCCATATATGGCACTTTTACATTTAAATTCATATTAATCACATTTTGGTTATTCCAACAATTTATCAGCCATGGCATCTGCCATTTTTATTAATTCTTCACGATTTGCTGCTTTCAAAGCCCCTTTCTCTTCAATGACATTGCCAACAAGCTCCCATTTAATATTTTCTGCAAACGTTTGAAGATTTTTTACGCCGCCGCCATTCCACAAGTAATTGCCAAAAATCCCCAGATAATGATTTTTGGGTGCCATGTGCTCGATGGTAGAAAGCAAGATTTCTACATTTGGGAAAAGTGCATTGTTGTATGCCGCACTTCCCACAATAAAACCCTTGTATTTAAAAATGTCGTTGATAATGTATGATGAATGGGTTTTCGAGGCATCATAAACCCTAATGTTTTTGATACCGCGCTCAGCGATCCTACGCGCAATTACTTCGGCCATTTTTTGCGTGTTTCCATACATTGATCCGTACACAATTACAACCCCTTGATCTAAATCGTATGAACTCCATTTATTATAACGGGTTAAAATCCATTCCAAATCGTTCCGCCAGACCGGGCCGTGTGTTGCAGCTATCATTTTAATATCAAGCGGAGCCAGTTTTTTAATTGCACGTTGTGTGTGCGGACAGTATTTTCCAACAATATTGGTGAAGTAGCGCATTACTTCTATTTCATAAAAATCGAGGTTGATTTCATCATCGAAAATGCCACCGTCAAGTGTTCCGTAACTTCCAAAAGCATCTCCGGAAAAGAGTATTTTGTTGGTTTCTTCAAAAGCCACCATCGTTTCGGGCCAGTGCACCATTGGAATGGTTTGGAATTGAATTTTCAGTTTTCCTAAATCCAAAACATGATCATCATGAACGATCAAAACATTTTCAGGGGTCATGTAAAAGCTTTCCACAAAACCGAAAGTTTTCTTGTTTCCAACTAAAATTATATTTGGGTACTTCTGAACCAAGGCTTTTAAAGCTCCCGAATGGTCCGGTTCCATGTGGTTTATAATTAAATAATCAACCGGTTTGTTCCCAATTATTTCTTCAATATTATCGAGATATTCATCAATAAAAGAACGTTCAACAGTGTCAACAAGCGCAATTTTGTCGTCAACCAACAAATATGAATTATATGAAATACCGTGTGGAATTGGCCAGATATTTTCGAATAGGTTTGTTCGACGATCGTTAAAACCCAGATAATATATGTTTTCGGCAAGATTTACTTTTTGCATAGTTTCAATTATTTTCTTTTTGAGGGTGCAAAATTAGAAATATTAAGATAAATTGAACTGAAATCAGTTGGTATAACATACAAATTTGGCATTATTAAATTGCATGTAACATTTTTCCCAAATTTTAAATTCTAAAAATGTCTTATCTTTGAATTCATGGATAAAAAGGAAAAAGTAATCTCAGCCGTTAAAAAACACATAAATAAAGTTGATCCGTTTTTAAAGATCATTCTTTATGCTTCGCGGGCCAGAAATGACGCCAAAAAGGATTCAGACTGGGATTTCCTGATTTTGACAAATTCCATTGTTTCAAGAGATTTAAAAAACCAAATAAGCGATGAATTATTTGAAGCCGAACTTGAAACAGAAGAAGTATTAACGGGAATAATTCAAAACAATAAAATTTGGAAAGAATACTCAAACACGCCTATTTACAAGAACATTTTACAAGACGGTATTGAATTATGAGTTCAGATCAATTAATAAAATATCCACAATCACATGTCCATCGATAAAAAAAGTAAACTGATGCTATTTCCTCGAATTGGGAAATTTATTATCATTTTTTTTGCAATTGCATTTCTAATTGTCGGTATTCGCGGCTATCAACTGTACCAATATGTTTTCAGGGAAAATGTAAATACCGATTTTGTGTTGTACATCCCAAAAGATGCAACATACAAACAGGTAAGCGATAGTTTAGCGATAAATAATGCACTGACCAGTATAAAAGCCTTTAATTGGGTTTCGAAAAAGAAAAGTTATGGTAAATCTGTAAAAACCGGACGGTATCTTTTAAAAAAAGGGATGAACACAAACCAGATTGTAAACATGCTGGAAGGTGGTTTGCAAACCCCATTGAATCTGACTTTCCACAACGCACGCACAAAAGAGGATTTAGCGGGGAAAGTGAGCAAATACTTGCAAACCGATTCGATTTCAATCTTGAATTTATTTGCCGATACTATTCAAATTAAGGAATATGGTTTTACTCCGCAAACATACACAGCCATGTTTATACCTGATACTTATGAGTTTTACTGGACAACTTCGGCTAAAGAATTTGCCGACAGGATGAAACAGGAATATGACAGATTTTGGAACGATGAACGCAAAAAAAAGGCGGAAGAGATAAACTTAAACCCTACGGAAGTAACAACACTTGCATCAATAGTTCAGGCTGAAACAGCAAAAAATGAGGAGTTGAAAACGATTGCCGGTTTGTACATTAATAGGTTGAACCGGGGAATGTTTTTACAGGCCGACCCAACTGTAAAATTTGCCGTTGGTGATTTTTC
>JBBQPP010000395.1:0-4431 GCA_038217255.1 Bacteroidales bacterium
AACGGTTTTAATATGGTGCGTTTGGCATTTCAACGCTCCAAACTTTCAATTTACTACAATGTTTATTTATTGCTATCATCTTCAATTTTAGTACTATCTGCCAAATGCACTATATTTATTATTAACGGCTTTTATTTTCAATTTATATCATTCAACCTCTTTTAGTGGTGCGGGATATGAAAAGCATATCTGTTTAAATAACCACACATCTTTACTTTTAATTAATGATCCAACCATTCTTATCTCATACTTTTTCCCATCTCTCCACGGACCACTTACCCCGATTATTTCAAACCAAGCTACTTCATTATCTATTCGAATATTTTCTTCGGAAACGGGAACCTTCAGGTCAAACCATCTCTCCCAATCCCAAAGAGTCAATTCTCGAACACTTTCTTTCCCTTTAAAAAATTCATGGGAAGCAATACCCATATAAACTATATCATCTGAAAACATTTTAAGAAATTCGTCAATTATTGTGGTGTCTCTTTTAGTATATCCATCTTGAAATTGTTGTAAAACTTCAATAACTTCTTTTTTGGCTATCTGTTCAATTTTATTTGTCTGAGAAAATGATACTGAATTAAATATCAGCATTATACATGAGGCAAGAATTATATTTATTGTTTTCATATTAGAATAATTTCATTAATTTTTTCTATAATTATCTATGATCTTAGCATCCACCCAATAAATATCAGTTTTTCCCCTCTGAGGATAATTGTAGGATTGAACAAAATCATCTTTAATTTTTTTATACGTTAATCTTTCCAGATTATCATTTAATTCAACCGATTGATTTGAGGTAAAAAAGAAATATTTGCCATCAGGTGAAACAATAGGGCAGAATTCTCTACCTGTCACATTTATTTCTTCACTCATTCGTTGTGGTAAGCTCCAATTCCCATCATTATTAAATGTTATATACAAACCAGAACCAGCATCCCTACCATAAGATGCAAATATCATATAATCTTCTTTTGGTGAAATGAAAATATCACCTTCCCAATGACTATTTACTGTATCATTTAATCTAACTGGATTATTAAAACCATCTTCAAGTCTCTCAGCATAAAAAATGTCCTTATTATTCTTACCTATTCTTGCAGATGAAAAATACAACTTTCCATCTTGAGTCAGACTTGGGTATGTTTCATCGGTTTCTGAATTTATCTCAGAAGATAACCTTTCAGGCTTAGACCATTTGTCATTATTTTTTTCAACTCTCCATATATCATAATCACTTTTTTCAACCCCTGTGGAATCAATCGGTCTTTTAGAAATAAAATAAAGCCTATTCCCATCAGAAGTAATAAAAGGATCTGCATCGGAATATTCTCCTGAAAAAGGAGCAACTTCTGGTTGAGACCATTTACTACCATCATTTTTAAGAACCATAATTACTAATTGTCCACTTGGCATTCTAATAGAGTAATAGAACTCTTTGTAATCTGGCGAAAACACTGCATTAATCTCAGACATACCAGTTGAAATAATATTGGGAGCAAAAATCTCAGGAGTATTACCTGGTTCTGTTTGTCCTAAATAATCTCCATTTAAAATTGGAAAATCAGTCACTTCATTTTCGGAAGGACTATTACACCCAAAAATAAGGATTAGAGAAAAGGATAAAATTGTAATTATTTTCATATCTAATAGGTATTTATTTTCAATATAACGAACTGCTTTATAATTGCCGTTAACTTGTTTGTCTATGAAAAAAAGTATTAGGTAGTTTTCATACTTTATATTTTATTTTTTGCTGGTTTAAAAATAAGCATAAAATCAATAGCCAACAGAAAATGTTGTTTCAGAAAATAACAAAAGACCGGCAAAACCGGGTTCTTTCAAATTAAAAAACATGCAAACTTACGTGCGCAAAAAGTAAGCATTGATTTATTGCGAACAATCATTGTATTGCATTGAGCAGTCATTACTTTGCATTGAGCAGTCATTGTATTGTATTGAGCAGCCATTGCTTTGCATAGAGCAGCCATTGTATTGTATAGAGCAGCCATTGCTTTGCATTGAGCGCTTATTGTTTAAGGCAAACCTGACATTGTTTCAGTTAAACCTGACATTGTTTCAGTCAAAGGCCTCATTGTTTCACATCGGGCGCTCATTGTTTATCATCGGGCAGCCGTTGTTACTATTTCTCACTCCCCTTTAAGGTAACGGTGGCTTTTCATTTTTTTGCAATATATTTACAGCCTTTTACCTAAAACAACTAATTTGATGTTCAAAATGAAACATTTATCTCTATTTGTCCTGTTTTCTATTTTCTATTTCAGTGGTTTTGCCGATTCGTTTAAAAAATCGGAAAGCGATACAACAATAAATACTTTTAATAAAGACTTTATTTATAACGTAAAAAAGTCGAAATCGCCAATAATTATTGATGGGGTTATTGATGAACCGGATTGGCTGGCAGCACAAAAAGCGACAGATTTTCACAGGGTTTTACCCGTTGATACCGGGCTTGCCTATCAACCCTCCGAAATAATGGTCACTTACGATGACAAGGCCTTATATATCGCACAAATATTTTATGATACAATTCCCGGAAAACGCATCATGGAATCATTCCGACGCGATTTTGTTTTTTCAAATAATGACAACCTACTGGTTTTTTTCGATACATTTTTAGATCAAACCAATGGTTATTCATTTGGTGTTTCGGCATCGGGAGCCAAATGGGATGGGATGATGCACGATGGCGCGGGCAGCAACCTTGACTGGGATTGCAAGTGGGAATCGAAAGTGAAGCATTATCCCGACCGATGGACTTCAGAAATCCGCATCCCATTTAAATCGGTGCGTTACCCCAAAGGAAGTCAAAAGTGGTACACAAATTTTAGCAGGTTAGATATTAAGTCGAACGAAAAATCGGCCTGGGCACCGGTTCCAAGACAATTCCCAACGGCATCACTTGCTTATACGGGTGTAATGAATTTTGAGGAGCCACTTCCAAAGCCAAAAACTCAATTCTCCGTTATCCCATACATTTATGGCGAAATGGCAAAAAATTATGAAACAGGTACCGATGCAGCTTACAGAAAAGATTTTGGCTTCGATGCAAAAATCGGATTGTCATCATCAATGAACCTCGATTTGACCTACAACCCTGATTTTTCGCAGGTTGAAGTTGATCAACAGGTAACAAATATTGATAGGTTTGAACTTTTTTTCCCTGAAAAACGGCAGTTCTTCCTCGAAAACAGCGATTTGTTTGCCGATTTTGGGGCGCCATCGGCAACCCCGTTTTTCTCACGAAGGATTGGATTGGATGCCCCGGTTTTGGCGGGTGCCCGGTTAAGCGGTAAGATTGGTAATGACTGGCGCATCGGTTTTATGAATATGACAACCCAAAAAACCGATGATTTTCTTGCCCGCAATTTTACCGTTGCCAGTGTGCAGAAGAAAGTTTTTGCCCGCTCAAATATCGGTTTCATTTTTGTCAACAAGGAGTATCTGAACGCACCTGTTGACACAACTCTATTTAACCGTGTGGCCGGTATCGACTACAATTTGGCAAGCACTGACAATATTTGGAAAGGGAAAGTTTATTACCACCGCTCGTTTCAACCCAACAACCCCGATCAACAATATTCGCAAGGGGCATCACTTACATACAGCACAAAACATATTCTGGCGCGCGCAGGCCAGCGGTCGGTTGGCGAAAACTTCGTTGCCGAAACCGGTTATGTTACCCGGACAGGCTACAATCATTTTAGTCCTGAAATTACCTATCTTTTTGTTCCTAATAAACGAATTGTAAGTCACGGAATTCACCTCGAAAGTGATCTTTACTATGATACTGATTTCAGAAAGATCGATCATGAAAATACTATAAGTTACCAGTTTGGTTTTCAAAACAGTTCGCAATTTATGGTTGGTTACGCCAACAATTTTGTAGAATTACAGTTTGATTTTGATCCAACGCATAAAGGCGATCATTTCCTGGCAAAAGGTTCTGCTTATAATTATAATGGAGCTTTTATAAACTATTCTTCAACCCGAAAAACAATGTTTACCTGGAAAGGGGAAGCCTCAAAAGGAACTTTTTACAATGGTAAAATCCAATATGTAAAAGGCAATTTGGGTTATCGCATCCAACCCTATGTAAACCTTTCGATGAACATTAATTATACTGATTTGAATTTGCCTGAACCGTTTGAACGCACAAAATATTTGTTGGTTGGGCCAAAACTCGACGTAACTTTTACCGATAAGATATTCTGGACAACATTTGTTCAATATAACGAACAGATGGACAACATGAATATTAATATGCGTTTTCAGTGGCGCTACCAACCTGTTTCCGATATTTTTGTGGTTTACACCGACAATTATATTCCCGGAAGCTGGAATTCAAGAAACCGTGCACTTGTGCTAAAAATGACGTATTGGCTGAATTAGGAAAGAGATTGA
>JBBQPP010000396.1:0-4415 GCA_038217255.1 Bacteroidales bacterium
AGGCATATTTCTGCTTTAACATGGCCGCTTCCGACTTTTCAAAATCGACATCCGACATAACTTTACGCAGGTGCAAAACCGAATCGCGGTGAAACTGGCTTGATGCCAAAATATAATCATCATTCAACACTGCAATTTGCTGCCGGAGCTTTTCATAATAATTTGCGTAATCACTTACCTGTTTTTCCAGCGACCTGATTCTTTGTTCGAAAGTGTTAAAACTTACCGAAGTTTGATATTCGCGAAGTTGGCTAACCAACGATGAATAGTAAGCATGATTTTGCCCCAAACTGTACTCCTTTTCAAACTTCAAAGTGCCAAACAATTTCGGATGTGAAAAAAAGATTTGTATAGAATCGAGAAACTCAATTAATTCATAAGCGTCCTCGTAGTTTGCAGGGTTCTCAATAATTCCAAGAATAGTGTTTGCTTCAACTTTTTGCTTATCGAGCACAAAAATTTTATCGAGTTTCCCGTCAGATCGGGCAACAATTGAAATTGGCGGATTTTCGGATACAATTGTTACCCGCGCCTGAATCAAATCGGGATATTTGTAAAAAAAACAGCCTGCCAACAAAATCACAACAACAAGAAAAATAATCACAATTCCCCATCGAACTATCCATTTTGGAGGAGTTCCCATGATCTCCTGTACCTCATCGGAACGGATTTCAATGGAGTTTACTTTTCCTTCCTTTTTAATATTTTGTTCGTTGTTTGGCACTTCTATTTTTTTAATTCAATTTATCCTTTTTAAACGCTGACAGAGCTTGTCCCGATTTATCGGGATCTTTGGACGCTGTCAGGTTTATGTTCAACTCCCCAATTCCAATTGATTTCTCACCAAATTATAATATTCCCCTCGTTTTGCAACAAGTTCGTTGTGTGTTCCAAGTTCAACAATTTCACCTTTTTCAATAACAACAATTTGGTCGGCATTTTTTACCGTACTTAAACGGTGAGCAACATTTATCACCGTTTTCCCTTTGTAAAAATCATTCAAATTCTCAACAATTACTTTCTCGTTGTTGGCATCGAGGGCATTTGTAGCCTCATCGAAAAACAGGAATGACGGGTTTTTATATATGGTGCGGGCAATTAAAATGCGTTGTTTTTGCCCCTGACTTAAACCTGCACCCTCTTGACCAATTTTTGTGTTGTATCGAAGCGGCAAACTTTCGATATAATCGAAGATATTGGCCATTTTCACTGCATTAAACAATTTTTCCTTATTGGGATGTTCTTCGCCAACAGCAATGTTATTGGCAATAGTATCCGAAAAAATAAAACCGTCCTGCATTACCACGCCGCAGTTGCTTCGCCACATTTCCATACTGAATTGACTAAGGTTGATACCGCCAATTTCAATTTTCCCTTCGGCTGGCGGGTAAAAACCAAGCAACATTTTAATAAGCGTTGTTTTGCCACTTCCGCTGGAACCGACAATAGCAGTAATTTTATTTTGAGGAATTACAAGGCTGATATCATTTAAAACCCTAGGCGATTTTGGACCCTCATAATGAAATGAAAGATGCTGGATTGAAATATCTCTATTTTCAGGTAAATCGTAATTTCGGAATAAGTTTGCATCCTCTTCATCGTCGTTATTGTGGATTTCGCCCAATCTTTCGAGGCTGATTTTTGCATCCTGCCCGGCGTGCATAAATCCAATAAATTCGTTTATTGGGCCATTTAGTTGGCCAATTATATATTGTACGGCCATCATCATACCCAATGTCATACTTCCCTCAATTACTGCTTTGGCTGCTATAAATGAAATTAAAATGTTTTTTATCTGATTGATAAATAACGAGCCAGCCTGTTGATTTTGGTTTAACATCAATCCTTTTACGTTTACCCTAAAAAGCCGCGCCTGAATCCGCTCCCACTCCCAGCGTTTTTGTTTTTCGCAGTTGTTGAGTTTTATCTCCTGCATCCCGGTAATTAACTGGTAAACATTGCTTTGATTGGCCGCGGCTATGTTAAAATGTTTATAATCGATTTCTTTTCTTTTTTTCAGGAACATTACAATCCACAAAACATACAATGCGCTTCCGATATAAAAAATCAACAGGATCGTCCAGTCGTAATAAGCCATTACAAAACTGTAAATGATGAAAGTGAAAATTCCGAATGACATACTAATCAGGCTGCCGGTTAAAAAAGATTGAACCCTGTCGTTATCTTCGATGCGCTGGCGGAGGTCTCCGATTTGTTTTGTATCGAAAAACCGGATTGGCAGTTTCATCAGTTTTATCAAGAAATCAGATATCAATGAAATGCTGATCCGGGTGCTTGTATGCAACATAATCCAACTTCGGATAAAACCAACTGTCGTTTGACTGGCAGTCAAAACCAACTGCGCCACCAAAACCAAAACGATAAAACTTAAATTATTGGTTGTGATACCCACATCGACAATTGCCTGGGTTAGGAATGGGAAAAGCAAACTAAGAATACTGCCAGTGAAAAACCCAAGCAGCAATTGATTTATCAGTTTCCGGTATGGTTTTAAATAGGAAAAAAGATATCCGAACCCGGTTTTATTTACTTTTTCGCCTTCCTCTTTGTAAAACTCGGCAGTAGGTTCCAAAAGCAAAGCAATTCCGGCAGGTTCACCATTTTGTTGTGTTGATGCCCAACACTTTAAAAATTCTTCACGAGAATATTCAACCAGACCGTGGGCTGGATCTGAAATACAAAAGGAAGTCCCCTCCCGGCCTCCCCCAAAAGGGGAGGTGAAAAAAGACTTCGTCTTTTTTATTTTGTATAAAACTACAAAATGATACTGGTTCCAGTGCATGATTACAGGGAGCGGAATTTCTGAAAGTTTGTCAATCGTTAATCGTGCGCCTTGTGAGCGAAATCCTATTTTTTCCGCGGCATCGCTTATTGTTAGAAGCGAAACTCCTTCGCGGGTAAGCCAAGTGAGGTTACGCAATGTTTCCAGATTAAAATGCCGCCCGAAATGTTTTGCCACAATGCGTAAGCAAGTTGGGCCGCAGTCCATGGCATCGGGTTGAAGATAATGTGGAAATTTTGGCATAGTTCAGTTTTGAAGGTGAAAGATAGTAAATTGAATTAATTCTGTTTTATCTTTTAAATGGTTGGGTTTAAACAATTCATTTCAAATGGACAGCAAATATGATCATAAAGCATTGATAGCAAACGACTTCTGATTTTTTTTGAATTGAACAAAAGTATTCAGTCGACAAAGAATTATTATTTCTGATAACTGTATAAACAATGTTAGATTTAAAAAACAACAAAAAATAAAAGCAATATCGCCGGTAAAAATCCCATCAGAGAAATAACCTTTGCCCGTGATTCGTATTTTTCTTTATCGTTTAGCCAATAAAATAATCCTATCGGAATCACAGAAATAAAAAGTACTGTACCGATAAAATTAAAAACCTCATCTTTTTTGATAAGAAACGAAAACGTAAGACTGCCTTCATCTAAGTACCATATGATCAGCGTAATAACAGATGAAATAATGATAAGCAAAACAGGAAAAATCCTACAGCAATATTTGTTTTTTTCCATAGTCGATATCTATTTTGGAAGCCAAAGATAACTTTTTAAGTACTGAGTTTCGAGTATTAGGTATAAAGTTAAAAGTTGTCAAGAATCAAGCATCAAGTATCAAGACAAGAATCGGAGTTGGAAACTCCGAGTCCCGGTTGATCAAGTATCCAGTATCCGGCATCTCTCTCTACTCCCATTTAATTATCGCCGATTTTATACTGGAACTCCAGGCGGAAAAATACCCCAATGCACCATTTGAAATATTTGAATTTGGATTTGCCGGAGCTGCCGAACCAGGATTATTATTTACCAGTTCCTGAAAAGTCTTCAGATAATTGTAAGCTCCTTCATCCAAAGAAACCAATTGCAAAGCTATTGTATCATTGAGTTCAAAGGGTTGATTAAATAGTGCAATTTCGATTATATTTCCATCCACATATCTGTCATCGAAAAGGATTAAATCCTCTATTCGATTTTGAAAAACTCCATTTTTCAAATAGTTAAGCCGGTAATAATTGCTCACACCGGGTGGGTCATCAAGATAAACATTAACATAATATCCCTGATCGAAAAAAGGGCTGTCTTCATAATAGAATTTCACAGAATCAATATAAACAGCTGGGTTCAATTTAGAACTTGCCTCATAATTTTTACCGTTAGCTTCAACAGATAAATTGTAAGAGGCACCTTCTTTAAACCATGATTTTTGGGATTTATATAACCCATTTTCTGTTTCAAACAAAACGAAATTGTCGCCCACATCAGAAGTAACTTTAACTACGGCTCCTAAAACTTTTTCTGATGGCAAAGTATCGAAATAGCTTGAAGTCATCGAAATTTTAACTTCAATCTCATTTATGTTGTTGCTTAAATTACCTTCGATTACA
>JBBQPP010000397.1:0-4409 GCA_038217255.1 Bacteroidales bacterium
ATGACCAGCAGCGGGCGCACACGTATTTCCCTTTTTATTTAATCGAAAATGGGAAGAAAATTGAATACCCCGGAAACTTTAAATTTGACATGCAACGCCGCTATAAAATGAATGCGAGCAAGGAGGATTTATTATTAAATGAGTATGATAAAAACGGAAAACTGGTTCTTTCCGAATTGAATGACCAATCAAAAGCGGTGTATTCTCAAAATGAAATTGACAAGGCAGCATTCCGGTTTTTAAATGAAAATAATTCCGGAGAAAAACCATATTTTCTGTACTACGCAACCCAGCTTCCACACGGCCCTGTAATTATTGATGAATTAGGGAAAATGAATGAAAATACAGTTTTGCCTCAACGACAAAAAGAGTGGGGAGCAATGGTTCAACGGCTCGATTCATTTGTCGGGAAATTGATCGCGTATTTAAAAGAATCGGGGCAATACGAAAATACAACCATCTTCTTTTCTTCCGATAACGGATATTCCATGTGTGGTTACATGGGGCGCGGAAATGCAAATACAAACTGGCCCGACGATCCATTCCTGAAAAATAAAGGCCCTTTTCGGGGAGGTAAATTCTCTGCTTTGGAAGGAGGAGTCCGGGTTCCATTTTTCGTTTCCAGCCCGGGTCAATTTTCAGCTAAAACAGTTAATACGCCGGTTTGGTTAGTCGATTTTTTTGCAACTGCAGCTGAAATTGCCGGAGTTAAAGTAAATCGACGAACAGATGGTAAAAGTTTAATGCCCTTATTGAAAGGAGACAAAACGACCGATTTTGATATGCGTCCAATGTATTTTTACAAAAATACGGAACAGGCTGTGCGAATGGGTTCGTGGAAAGCGTATCGAAAATCGCCCCAAAACAATATTGAACTGTATTTAATTGAAGAAGACATTCATTCTGAACGGGATTTGGCAAAAATTTATCCCGATATTGTGCATCAAATGGATTCAATCATGCAGGTGGAACACGAACCTCATGAATGGTACAGAGATCCTTCAGAATCGGAAACAGATTATGCAAAAGTTATAGAGAAAGCAAAACAAAATAAAAATCTTCAGCTTGGAACACCTCCCAATGGGTTGTAATAACTAAAGAATTTTTATCTGTAAGTAATAACTTACTGTAAATCGAAATTATTAATAACATTTTTAAGATACTTTATACAAAAAAACTCATCGCGTTATTTTTTTTGGGAATGATAATCCTTACAGCAGGCGCGCAAGAAAAACCCAACATTATTTTCATTTTCGCCGACGATTTGGGATATGGCGATTTGGGTGCTTTTTTTCAAAACCAACGTGCACAAGAGAAAGGGGTTCCGGCAGCTTTTACCCCAAAACTTGATAAACTTGCAGAACAGGGAGCTCAACTAACACAACAATATTGTGCGGCACCTGTTTGTGCTCCTTCACGTGGGTCGTTGCTGACAGGTCGAAGTCAGGGACATGCAAATGTTCGCGATAATCAATTTGACAAAGCATTGGAAGATAACCACACCTTAGGAACCATTCTTAAAACTGCTGGTTACTCAACGGCTGCATTTGGCAAATGGGGGCTTCAGGGAAAATCGGAAAATATTCCTGATTGGCCGGCGCATCACAATAAACGCGGTTTCGATTATTATTACGGATACATTCGACATGGCGACGGACACGAACACTACCCAAAAGAAGGAGTTTACCGCGGCAGTAAGGAGGTTTATGAAAATTATACAAACTTTGCCAACCAATTAGATAAGTGCTACACTGCCGATTTGTGGACAGCCGCTGCAAAAAGATGGATTACAGAACAAAAACAGGGTAAAAAGAAAAATAAGCCATTCTTTGTTTACCTTGCTTTTGATACGCCAAATGCAGTGCTCGAACTACCAACTCAGGAATATCCCAAAGGAGGAGGTTTAAAAGGTGGATTACAATGGATTGGTGAACCCGGTCACATGATAAATACAGCTTCTGGAGAAGTGGATTCATGGACTCATCCGGATTATGCCAATGCTACTTACGACGATGATGCAAATCCTTCAACCCCGGAAGTGAGCTGGCCCGATGTTTATAAAAGATTTGCAATCGATACCCGAAGGATTGATGATGCAGTAGGAGATATTGTACAATTATTGAAAGATTTAAAAATCGATAAAAATACCATGATTGTTTTTGCTTCAGACAACGGTCCATCAAAAGAATCCTATTTAAAAGGACAACCTTACGATCCCGATTTTTTTAAAAGTTATGCTCTTTTTGACGGGATAAAACGTGATGTTCTGGAAGGAGGAGTTCGTGTGCCAGTTATCGCCTGGTGGCCGGGACAATTTCCTGCGGGCCGGATTGTTGAAACGCCAAGTGTATCCTACGACTGGATGCCAACTTTTGCAGAAATGGCGGGAATTCCTACGCCAGCATTAAGCGATGGAGTTTCATTGTTGCCTTCGCTTACAGGTGTTGGAAAACAAAAAGAAGGGTTGGTTTATGTTGAATATTTTCAAAATGGCAAAACTCCTAATTATTACGATTTTACTGACGAACACCAGGGGAGAAGGCGTGCCCAAATGCAGATGATCCGTTTTGGTAATTTGGTGGGTTTACGCTACGATATTCAATCGCACAATGACAATTTTAAAATTTATAATGTGAAGGAAGATCCACAGGAATCGGTTGATTTGGCATCGAAATCTGGAATGGCAGCTATTCAGCAAAAAATGAAAGATAAGGTTCTTCAATCCCGGCGACCGGATGATTCAGCTCCACGACCTTACGATAATGAGTTGATACCAGCAGTGAAAGTAAGTAATTCAGTTTCAGGGGTAAAATGGAGTGCATTTAAAGGAGAGTTTCCCTGGATTCCTGAAATTAGTTCAATGACTCCGACAGAATCAGGTTATTCGGAAAAACCTTCAGTTCAAATTCAAACAAAAGATAAAAACGGAATCCTGCATTTTACCGGTTATATTCGAATTCCAAAAGATGGTGAATATAATTTCTCATTAACTACAGGGTCGGAAGCAATATTACGGATTCATGATTGTCTGGTGATTGATGAAGATTTTGGATATCAGAACGGAACCAAACGCTCGGGAATTATAAATTTAAAAGAAGGAATGCATCCATTTAGACTTTATTCTGCTCAAAAAACAAAGGTTAAACCGATATTGGATATGGAATGGAGCGGACCGGATTTTGAAAATCAAAATATGCCTTCCTCAGTCTTTTTTCATGATTAAATTGAATCGGAGAATAAATAGATTTCTTATTGAAAAATAGCATTGGAAACTTGGATTATGTATTTTTGAAAGTTGAGACCAGTTTAAACCAAAATATTTTATCCATGATAAAGAATTTGTCCTTTTTAATATTTGCTGTAGCTATATTTTTTTCTTGCCAAAATCAACCCAAAAAAACCGTCACCCTGAGTGGAGTCGAAGGGCAAAAGCCCAACATCATTTACATTCTTGCTGATGATTTAGGCTACGGCGATGTAAGTTGCCAGGGAAAAACCCATTTTCAAACACCAAATATCGACCAACTGGCAGCGGAAGGAATGACTTTCACTCAACATTATTCCGGTTCAACGGTTTGTTCTCCATCTCGTTCGGTTTTACTTACCGGGCAACATACCGGGCACACGCCAATCCGGGGAAATAAACGCAATGAATTTGGTAACTGGCCCATGTCATCAAGTGCCGTTACAGTTGCAGAAATTTTGCAAAAAAATGGTTACACAACGGGCGCTTTTGGAAAATGGGGATTAGGTTATCCCGGTTCGGAAGGAGACCCAAACAACCAGGGATTTGATGAATTTTTTGGCTACAACGACCAAACACTGGCGCATAATTACTATCCCTATTTTTTAAATCACAATCAGGATACGGTTTGGCTGGAAGGAAATGCAGAAACCGGGAAAGGAACATATGCGCCAATACCAATTCACAAACAAGCTTTAAAATTTATGGAAGACAATAAGGACAAACCGTTTTTTATGTATTATCCATCTGTAATTCCACATGCCGAATTGTTTGCTCCGGAGGAATATCTGGAAAAATACCGGGGTAAATTTCTCCCTGAGAATGAATACAAAGGTGAAGATGAAGGAGCTCCGAGATATAAAACCGGTGGTTACGGTTCGCAACCCGAATCGCATGCAGCTTTTGCGGCCATGATTAATTTGTTGGATGACCAGGTGGGAGAAATTGTAGCCAAAGTAAAAGAACTGGGAATTGACGATAACACAATTATTATGTTCTCTTCCGATAACGGGCCGCATGTTGAAGGTGGTGCTGATCCTGATTATTTCGATAGCAATGGAATTTATAAAGGCTATAAACGCGATTTATATGAAGGTGGAATTCACATGCCGATGTTTGTGCGGTGGCCAGGGAAAATTGAAGCCTCCAGCAAATCTGATCACAT
>JBBQPP010000398.1:0-4398 GCA_038217255.1 Bacteroidales bacterium
ATCGAATCGGCTCCGCAAAAAGGATATTATGTGGCCAGCGAATCATTTAAAGTTTTTATGCTGCTCGATGATTTTAGCGCTTTTAAAGAGCAATTGTACCAGTCGTTCCGACAAAATTTACCGGATTCGTATTCGGTCGATTTGCTTTTTCATCATTACAATCCCGAAGTTTTTCGTCAATTAATCGAAAACAGTTTGGGACGGTACAGTATGTATGTGGTGATGAATATCAATCACAAAAGCATTCATCCAATTCTCGAAAAAATCGACCCAAATAAACTTTTGATTTTGGGAATGGGAAAACCCAACAATGAAAAGTTGAATTTTTTATTGCAGGATTTTGGTAAATCGGTGGAACTTTGTCTTGCCGAAAGTCTTGATCAACTTAAAAAATACAACGAACTGATTTTGGTTTACGAAGAAAAAAGTACGCCACACCCCCCTGAAACAGTATCGGCAGTGCGGAGTTTTTGTAAAAGGAATAAAATTCAGTTCAGAAACGAAAAGCAATTAATAGAATCTGAAATAAAAATTGGTCAGGTATATTTTGTTATACGCGATTCAGATTTGGTACAGATAATAAAAACTTGTCGTACAAAACAATTGACATTGGGTAAAGATGTCGGGGTTATTTCTTACAACGATACCCCTATGAAACAGATCGTTGGCGGCGGCATTTCAGTGATATCAACCGACTTTGAAGTAATGGGCGAATTGACCGCAGAATTTGTAAAGAAAAAACAAAAAGTAGTTCAAATTCTACATACAAATTTTATAGCGAGGGAATCGTTGTGAAGAGTGTGGCGTGATAGAAAATCGCGCGTATCATATAATGAATTTCTTGACCATTTTTGTTACATTCGCAATTGTAAATTTTAAAACTTAAACCAATGAAACGTTTCAACCTAATTGTCGCGATTGTCATAATCACTTCATTATCAATTCAAGCACAACAAATGTTTAAAAAGTATTCCAGTCAGGATATTGGAAATCCCAAGTTAAAGGGCAGTTTTCAGTTTGATGAAAAATTGCAAAAGTTTACTCTTAACGGAGCAGGTTATAACCTTTGGTTTGCCCGCGATGAATTCCATTTTGTTTCGCAGGAAGTAGAAGGGGATTTTATTATTTCTGCCAACCTTAGATTTATTGGAGAAGGAGCTGATCCACACCGTAAAATTGGTTTAATGATTCGAAATTCGAATTCAGAAAATGCTGTTTACATGGACGGCGCGGCTCATGGGGACGGATTGACTTCATTGCAATACCGTGAAAAAACCGGTGCCGAAACATTGGAAAAGGCAGCAGAAAAAAAGGAAATCCCTGATTTTGTTCAGTTGGAAAGAAAAGGTGATGAATTTGTTTTTCGCATTTCAAAAGATGGAAACCCATTGGTGGAAGTTGCTAAAATAAAACTTGAAATGGACAAATCCGTTTTGGCCGGAATGTTTATCGGTTCACATAATGTGGATGTAATTGAAAAAGCAGAATTCTGGAATGTGCGCATCGAAAAACCAGCAGCCGAAGGCGTTGACGGCTATAGAAATCTTTCTCCCAGCCGACTTGAAATATTGAATGTAGAAACAGGAGTGCGTGAAGTGATTTACGAAACCGATACTCACATAGAAGCCCCAAATTGGTCACGTGACGGGAAATTTCTTATTTATAACTCAGGAGGCAAATTATACAAATTCAATTTGAAAGATTCGAAAATTTCAGAAATAAATACTGGCGTTGTAGTTGCCAATAATAACGACCACGGCATTTCATTCGATGGTAAAATGCTGGCAATCAGTAGCAGCGCCCCCGTTGAAAAAGGAAATGCTTCAGTGGTTTTTACAGTGCCTGTAAAGGGTGGAACACCAACACGAATAACCGAAACAGGGCCATCCTATTGGCATGGTTGGTCGCCCGATGGAAAATGGCTGAGCTACTGTGCCGAGCGGAATGGCAATTATGATGTGTATAAAATCCCTGCAAAGGGTGGCGATGAAATCCGTTTGACTACAGCAGAAGGTTTGGATGATGGGCCAGAATTTTCGCCCGATGGGAAATATATTTATTTTAATTCAACCCGGACAGGGATGATGCAAATTTGGCGTATGAAATCGGATGGAACAGAGCAGGAACAAATTACATTTGATAACTATCAGAATTGGTTTGCACACCCAACACCCGATGGAAAACAAATGATAATTATATCGTATCCGCCCAATGTTCCTGCAACTTCGCACCCGCATAACCAACGTATTATGTTGCGTTTATTGCCAGTTGTGGGCGGAGAAATAAAAACTGCGGCATTTTTATATGGTGGTCAGGGAACCATTAACGTACCATCCTGGAGCCCCGACTCGAAACGGGTGGCATTTGTTTCATATACTTATTAGAATCGTTGGGGTTAAGGTAAACTTGATGCGGAGGTATTTTGAATTGGGGAAATGTTTTAATTGGCAATATATTCAACATTTTTATTCAGTTTGTCAAGGTTAATTTGAGTTTGCATGGTTGACGGCAGAATAAAATAGAATTTCGACCCATTTTCATAACTTTCAACCCCAACCGACCCATTAAGTTTTTCAATTATTTTTTTCACAATTGAAAGTCCAAGTCCGTAACCATCGGCTTTATTAGGATTGAGCCTGACAAAATTATTGAATAACTTTTTCTGCTCATCCGAGGTAAGGCCTTTGCCGTTATCTTTTATGTAAAACATAATGTTACCATTTAGCAGTATTTCAGCACCAACTTCTATTTTTGGCGGTGTTCCACCATATTTTATCGCATTGCTTAAATAATTTGACCAAACTTCTTCAATCCAGGGCGCATATCCAATGGCTTCTGGCCATACTGTGGGTTCGGTAATTTCGGTGGTTGAATTTTTAATTAAATCGGCAAGTTGATATTTAGCTTCCCCAAAAACATTGGTCATATCCAATGGTTTTAATTTCACTTCTGTTTTGTCAGTGGTTGCCAGAAGCAAAAGTTCATGTGTTATTTGAATTGATTTATTTGCCGAGTGGTTGATCAAATTTGACAGTTCGCATAAAAGATTTTTGTCATTAACTTTGATTATTTCTTCCATAATTTCGCTGGCGGAAAAAATAGAACTTAACGAACTCCGTAAATCGTGAGCAACTGTATGGGCAAAAGCATCAAGATCTTCAATCAGTTTTTCCCTTTTATCGATTTCAAAAAGTAACTTCCTGTTGGTGTTTTTGAGTTCTTCATCGGTTTTTATTATGGAAGTAATATTATGGAAAAGTAAAATATGACCTGATAATTTTTTATCGTTGTATATGGGCGATATATTTATTTGATAATAATTTTTATTGTTTTCATGTTTAATCTCAAACTGAATAGAAGTCAATTTTTCCGATAGTCCTTCTGTTATTTTATTGAAAGATTTGAAAATTTCTTCAAAAGATTCATGGATGATTGATTTATTTTGCCAATTGAAAATAGAGTAAACAACTGAATTACAGTCTTCAATAAATCCTTCAGCATTGGTGACAATTACTCCATCATTTAATATCTCAAAAAGTTTTGTTCTGGCAAAAGGAACTATATTGAACATATTGAATCTAAAAATACCGAGAACTATAATTAAACCGGTTAATACAAATGAAACCGGCGTCCAGTTAAAACCAGGATATGGATTTATGTTGGTTACATGCATTAAATTAGCAATAATTGGAATAAATGTGGCAATTATTAGTATGCCACTTTGCTTTTTGTAGTATGCCTTAAATTTGAAAATTGAATTTGAAAGATTGTATAAACCCAAAAATAGCAAAGTTTCTGAATAAGCATAGAAAAACCAAAATCCAATTCCGTAATCATAATGGACGGTATTATAAACCGTATTAAGTGTTACAGAAGTCCAAATCAAATGATGTTTCTCATTTGTAAAAACCAACGCAATTGTAACGATGGGCACAATTAATAAAAATGCAACTTTTTTGGTGGAAATCAGGTTCTTTTTATGACTGAAAGCTGTCGCAAAAAGAAAATAACAAACAGGCAGGAACGCAATACCGAAATAAGATAACTGTGACCAGAATATTTTTGTATTTAAACTCGGAGTTGCAAACTCAAACGAATAAGCAATTGCCCATAGCGCAACAAAAAATTGCAAATAGATTAAATACCTTACCTCAGGTGATTTTCTGAATCTCCACAACAATGCAATAGTAAAATATGCAGCAAAGGCCGTGAAAATATGAACCAAAGTATTCAAGGTAAATTGATAAATCATTACCCAAAGAGTTACGTTTGTTGAAATTTGATTTAAAAGCGCATGTCAAAAATACTAAAATATTTAATTATAAGCATTTTACTAACAGTGGATTGATTCTAAATAACCTTAAATGTGTATTGTAAATTTGTTTTTATGCTAGCCAG
>JBBQPP010000399.1:0-4396 GCA_038217255.1 Bacteroidales bacterium
GTTTCAACACTGCAATTTTATTCATCCGAAGAAATATGGTTTCAAACCAACAAAAAGGTAATCGAAACTTTTCCCGACATTATTTTCCTTCCGGGCTTCTGGTCAGAGTTTGGAATGTGCACCGAACCTTCAGCATTTGGGGCGAAAATGATTTGGGATAAATATAACCTGCCGCACGCTGTCAGAATTATGACCGATATTTCGCAAGCAGAAAATCTTAAAATTCCTAACCCTAAAACCGACGGGCTTTTGCCGTTTGTCATTCAGCGCCTGGCAAATTACCAAAAACCCATTAATGAAATGGGACATGAAATTAAATTCGCCATTGCACGCGGACCGCTCAATATTGCTTCTTTTCTGATGGGGACTACTGAATTGATGACAGGCTTTATGATGGACCCCGAAAACAGTCACCGCTTGCTCGAAACGATTACACAGTTTTCTATTGACTGGATTCAACACCAAAAAGCAATGTTCCCCAGCATCGAAGGAATCCTTGTTTTAGACGATATTGTTGGTTTTATTGGCGACGATGAATGTAAAGAATACGCCGTACCTTATATCAAAAGGATTTTTGAGGCATTCGATTCGAAATTGAATTTCTTCCACAACGATGCGCAGGGGTTAATTTCAACACCCTATTTAAAAGAAATGGGTGTTCATCTTTTCAACTTTAGTTTTGAGCATTCGATGAAAGAAATCAGAGAATTGGCCGGACCGGAGATTGCCTTAATCGGGAACCTACCACCACGTGACGTTCTTGCAATGAAATCTCCTGAAAATGTGCGTGAAGAAACCCGGAAAATGGTAGAAGAATTTGGAGATAAAAATAGGGTAATCTGGTCGTGCGGTGGCGGAATGCCGCAAAATGTAAGCACTGAAAATATAAGGGCGTTTAAGGAAACGATAGATAGGGAGGCAGCCCCACCCAGCCTCCCCGGAAGGGAGGAGTAAGAAAAGAAAAAAATAATTCAATAAAAAGTATTAATAATGATAAAATTAAATAAACATTGCCAATCAATTCAGAGCGGCAAAAAGTCCCCACTCCGGGGATTTAGGGAGCTTCTTTTTCTTTTATTAATAACCTCCTCAACATTTGCCCAGGAATTAGCAAAATTTAAAGTTCAAACCAGCGATGAAAGAATCGATTCGCCGGTTTCGGTTTCACTTGATGGTTTAAATTACAACACCGACAAAGGAAATCTGGTACTTTATGAAGTTACTTCCTCTGGTGAAAAAGCTATACTCAGTCAGTTGGAAACAGGTTATTCAGCCCGGCTTTGGTTTGTGCTGAATGGCGTTTCAGCAAAAAATACAGAACGGCAATTTGTGTTGAAATTGGAAGAAAAAGCAGCCATTGCACAGTCAAAAGTTTCGATTAAAAAAGATTACAAAGATTTGAGTTTGACGATGAACGATAAGCCAATCCTGAGTTACAGGTATGCAGTTACTTATCCTCCCGAAGGAATTGATCCGATTTTTAAACGTTCTGGCTTTATTCATCCTTTGTATTCTCCCGAGGGCGAGGTATTAACGCGTATTCAGGCACCCGACCATTACCATCATTACGGTATTTGGGGCCCGTGGACACATACTCATATTGGCGACCGGCAAGTTGATTTTTGGAATCTGGGCGAAGGACAGGGAACTGTAAAATTTGCCGGATTTTTGACAGAAGAAGAAGGCGCAATTTACAGCGGGTTTGAGGCCTTGCAGCAACACATTGATTTTGGGGCAAAAGGTGAAGACCGGGTTGCCATGAACGAAATCCTCGATGTGCGGGCCTGGAATGTTGGCGAAGGCGTTTGGATGGTAGATTATACAACTTCGATAAACAGTCCGCTGGAAAATGGAATTTTACTCGATGCATACCGTTATGGCGGTGGAATTGGTTTCCGCGCTACCGAAAAATGGAACAAAGACAATTGTACAGTTTTAACTTCGGATAATAAAACGAGGATCGATGCCGATGGTTCCTTTGCGAAATGGTGTATTGTTGAAGGCGAATCAGCAACAAAAGAAGGCCGGTCGGGAATTCTGTTTATGAGTCATCCTTCAAACCGGATGCACCCTGAACCAATGCGCGTTTGGCCGCTTGATGCCAATGCCGGCCGCGGCGATATGTATTTCGAGTTTGTTCCCATACGGCATGAAGAGTGGAAACTTGAACCAAAACAAAATTATACTTTGAAATACAGAATGATTATATTCGATGGAAAAATAGAAGCAAAAACTGCCGAAATGTATTGGAATAGCTTTGCGGCTTTGCCTCGGATTGAAATGGAAAAATAAAGCCACTGATTATAATTGAAGAAGAATTACTGCCACAGATTCACTGATTACTAAGAATTTAAAACAATTGTTTATGGATTATGATAGCAAAAAATATCCACTTCAAGATGAAAGTTATGAGATTATCGGAATTTGCATGGAGGTTCATCGGATTTTGGGTAAAGGTTTTTTGGAAGTGGTTTATAAAGATGCTTTGGAATACGAATTTCAAGTAAAGGGAATTCCTTACGAACGTGAAAAACTATATCAGATTCCGTACAAGGAAATCATTCTACGACATGAGTTTTATGCTGATTTTGTGGTGTATGGTGATATAATACTTGAGATTAAAGCGCAAAAAGGGATAGTTGACGAACACTACAAATGGGTTATAAACTATCTGGCTTGTTCAAAATGTGAATTGGGTTTAATTGTAAATTTTGGCGAAGATTCGCTCAAAACAAAAAGAGTAATTTCATAAAAATCTGTGAGAATTAATTCAGTTGTTATATAATCTGTGAATCTGTGGCAAGAATTTAGTAGAGAATCTGTGACAAAAAAAAGTAGCAAATAAGAATACAAACAATTTTAAAATTAATATTAATAAAATGAAGAAGATTGCAATAAGTTTAATGGCTTTTTTGAGTGTGTTAATAGTAAATGCTCAACTTAAAGAATTTCCCTGTACTCCGGAATGGGTTCAAAAAATTGAAAAAATTGCGCCTGAGAAACCGGCGGTGCAGCCCAAAAAGGACAGGAAGATATTGATATTCGACAAATTTACCGGATTTAATCACTGGGTAATACCTCATGCTACAGCGGTCATTCGTGTGTTAGGAGAAAAAAGTGGCGCTTATAAAGTCGATGTAACCAAAGATCTCTCGTTTTTTGAATCCAAAAATTTAAAAAAATACGATGCGGTTGTGCTAAATAATAATTGCTCGGTTGGTCCCCGTCGAAACCAAATATTGGATATGTTGGATGAGGACAAAAGTTTGACCGAAGAACAAAAAATAAAAAAAGCTGCCGAACTTGAAAATAACCTCATCGATTATGTCAAAAAAGGAGGTGGATTAATGGTTGTTCACGGTGCAATCGTAATGCAAAATAATTCGCTGTCATTTAGCGTAATGGTTGGCGGCAGTTTTGATTATCACCCGCCACAGCAGGAAATAACCCTTGAACTGGCAGAGCCGGGGCATCCGCTGCTTACAGCTTTCGAAGGCAAACCATTTGTTCATGTTGACGAACCCTATTTGTTTAATAATGCCTATATAGAAAAAAACTTTAGGCCACTACTTTATATGGATACCGATAAATTAACGAACAAACCAAAACCAATCGACGAAAAAATAAAGTATGTTTCGTGGATAAAACGGTTTGGGAAAGGACATGTTTTTTATGTGTCGCCTTCGCACAATGCGCAGAGCTACGAAGATGCGCGATTGTTAAAATACTATCTTAATGGAGCCCAATATGTACTGGGAGATTTGGAGTGCGACGATTCACCTTTAAAAAGTAAATAATTTATAAATAAAACAAATAAACAATATGAAACGAAGAATTTTTCTAAAAAACGCCTCCGCAGCAACTGCCGGGGCAATCATTATCCCAACCATTGTTCCCTCATCGGTATTTGGTGCCAGTGCACCCAGTAACAAAATCAATATTGGACAGATTGGTTGCGGACGAATTGCCCGTACCCATGATATGCAAGAACTATTAAAATATGATAACGCGCGTTATATCGCGGTTTGTGATTTAGACAAAAACCGCCTTGCAGACGGCAAAAAATTGGTTGAAGACACCTACAACAAAAAATCGGGCAGTAACAATGCTGTTGATGTAAAAATGTATGGCGATTACAGGGAGCTGCTTTTAAACAAAGACATTGATGCAGTTGCAATAAGTACTCCCGACCACTGGCATTCGCAACCAGCCATTGAGGCAGCTCTTGCAGGAAAAGACATTTATTTGCAAAAACCAACTTCGCTTACCATTGCCGAAGGGCGTTTGCTGAGCGATATCGTTCATAAATCTGGTGTTATTCTGCAAGTTGGTACACAGCAACGTTCTTCCACTCAATTCAGAAGGGCAGCCGAATTGGTGCGCAACGGAAGGATTG
>JBBQPP010000400.1:0-4380 GCA_038217255.1 Bacteroidales bacterium
GTTTTTGTAATACAATTCAGCTCTTTCATAATCGCCAATGTAGCGGTAACATTCAGCGGTTTCGAACGCATAAAGCTTTCTTTTGTCCCGATCTTTTTCCTTTTTGGTTGCTTTTCTAAGTTTTTCAATTGCCCTGTAATATTCGCCAATATCCTTCGACAGCAGGGCATCACGACCATATTTTGACGATCCACAACCGCTTAAAATGATTATCAGTACAAAAAGTAAAGCAAACCTAACGTCCATACCCATTTAAATTTCGGGAGGTAAAAGTAAATTATTTTTTTTAAAGACTATTACCATAACGTTGGTTTGGGTAGTTAAGTATATCTTGTTTAAAATGTGTTTTATTTATTTACGATCATTTTTTTTGAAACCGAAAAGTCGCCCATATCCAATCGGTAAAAATAAATACCATTTGGAATATTGTCAGTTTTCAATTCTACTGAATGTAATCCAGCATTTAATTTCTCATAAATCGGTGTTGCGATAACTTTTCCTGTTAAATCAATAACTTTCAATGAAACTTCGCTTGCATTTGCAATCGAGAATTCAATGTTTGTGCTGCCGATAGCTGGATTGGGATAATTTTGTCCCAACGAAACTGGTTTAATTGTTTTTAAATCGATAGCAGAAGTTGTGAGATTATTCAACGCCGTTTCAATTGCGGTTTTTGCTGAAGAAACGTCAGAACTAGCTGGTTTTGAACCTTTGAAAACCATTTTTCCCTCTGAATTGATAACAACCAAACGGTCGTAAGTAATTGACCAGCTTGTTGCAACATTTCCCCCTTTTTGAAGGTAAATGGCGCTAAGTCCGGTGTTATTTTTAAAACCGTTTACCGCCGAAGCACTGCCATCCCAGGTGTCTATTACTAAGAACTGGAATTTACTGTTGTTACTAAAGACATTTTGCAACTTTGTTTTGACATCGGGTGCTGAGGCGATACAATAAGGGCAACTGTAGCCAATCATAAATACCAGAACAACTTTTCCACGGTTTCCCGATAAAGTATAATCTGAATTTTCCAGTGTTTTCAAAGTGAAATCAGGAGCAACTTGCCCAACAGTTTGTCCAGTTGCATTGCTAAACAATAAGACTGACGTAATTAATAGTGTAAATAAATGTTTCATCTTTTTCTGTTTTAAGTTAAAATCTATATGACCATCGTAATTCTACTCCTTTAAAATCAAGTACTTCGTAGCAAATTCCTGAAGTACAGGCCGGGCCACCGCGCCGTTTTCCTGCAAATAGCTGAATTGTGTGTTTCCGGTTGGGTTTTACCGAAAAGTTGATGCCAGGGTAGAGTTGCGTTTTTTCAATTTTATCGGTTCCCGGATTGTCGGCAACATTAGGGTCGTTGGTAAATTCCCAAACCAGCGCTGCTGAATATTTTGGAGATTGATTTAATATTAAACCCGTATAAATATTTTGAATTGATTGAGTTTCGGAATAAGTACGCTCAATTTGCTGAAATTCGGTTTCTATTGAAAATGACCAGTTTTTCTCTAAAACCTTTGTGAAATATAAACCATTAGCATATCGCGCATCCTCATTGAGCAATTCTTCGGAAGAGTAATCGATAAAAATTTTAAACTGATTTGAGTTATTGGTTGTAAACTGCCAGTCAGCAAAATATTCAAACGATGCGAAATCTGTTCCGCCTAAATCATTAACCGACTGGGAATGATTAAAAGTAATCAAATGATTTTCAGCGGGAACGTAAAAGATTTCCAGTTGCAGTCCCTTTTCATCATAAAAATAAGGAACGTGTGTGGTTCTATTCAACAATTTGTAAATGTGTTTTTTAACAAGGGTAGGGGGATTAGAAATACCGGATCCGATAAACATGTTTTTGTAATCTTTCAATTCAAAAGAAGCACCAAAACCAGTTATTGAATAACTCAGGTTAAAATATGCGCCATAAGAATCTTCAGTTTCAGAATCAGTTGAATAATCATCTTCATTTGTTCTAACTGCAAATTCACCGTAATAATCAAAAATGTTAAAAATATTTCCGCTCAAATAAGTTGAAATGTATTTTGAAATTTCCGTTTCGTTTTCATTTTGCATCCAAATAAAGCCGGCGGTTTACTTGAAAAAACTGACATTTGTTTCGGCTGCGGCAACCAAATCCAACCTATTGTTGGGGGCGTTAATCGGTAACTGGTTGATTAGCGGTTTTCCATATAATGCTTTAACCAAGAAATATTTGTTGGAATAACTGCCCGAAACTCCCTGTGCATCACGGTAAAAACCTTGTTTTACACGATAAATCTGGTCTTCGTAAATCGAATTTTTGATTTCGTAACCCCGGAAAAGTAATCCTTTGCCGAGGGTTTCGTAAAAATGGCCCGCCTTAAAATCCAATCCTTTTTTCTGGTAAGAGAATGTATATTGCGAAAGTTCGGTGTAATGTGAACGCGTAGAATCATCTGAATAAAAATTTTCGAGCCGGCCTGAAACTTTGAAACTTTTTAGCCGGTATTCAAGGTTAAATTGATCATAAATTGAATTTACCCACACAGGTTTTGTTCCTGGAATATTCCCCAACTGGTATTCAGTGAGGTTGTTTCCCGAAAATTGCGCCTGGCTTTTTATGGCAATTCCGGTCAGTAAAAAAATTATAAAAGAAATTTTCAGGTTCATATTTTTGATGCTGGATGCTTGAAACTTGATACTCGATATTTGTTACTTGATATTGGATTCTTCATACTTCTTGTTCTCCCTCTTCGGGGAGTTAGAGGGGTCTTTTAATAATTTTTGCAATTCTTCTTTAATCAGTTTTTCGTCTCCTGGTATGAATCCTTCGTGTATGAAAACCTCTTTTCCTTTTTCATCCAACACAAGCAACGTTGGGAAAACAGTAACGTTGAAGCGGTTTACCAAATCCTGGTCGGGATCTAAAACTACCGGATATTTAATATTCAAGGAAGTTGCAAACGGTTTAACCTTCGAAAGGTTTCGTGGGCCATCAACATTAACGCCAATAAAACCAATGCCTTCTGGCGAAAACTCACCGTAAATTGAATTGATTTTAGGGATTGCAGTAACACACGGTTTACACCAGGTAGCCCAAAAATCAAGTACAGTAAACTTTTCACCTTTCAAATCAGTAAGCGAAATCCTATTTTGATCGATATCTTTTACCTCATTGTCGGGAAACTGGGCAATTACAGAAGATGTTAAAAATGCAGTAAAAATAAACAACACTGTTTTTTTCATCGTTTGTTTTTTATTAAAGACGAAATAGTGTTTAATTCCTTTCAGTTTTAAACAAAAAAAAGACCCTGCGGTTGCAGAGCCTTGTAAATTGGTTCTTTTAGTCATTCATTCATTCATTCATTCACGCATTCTTCTTAAAACGACCACTTCAACCTTCCATAAATCGCCTGCCCGTAATCACCATATTCAGTTCCGCTGCGACCCAAAAATAACTGTCCGTTTACCATAATTTCCCAGTTGTTACCCAATGAATAGGTAAGTGAAGGACCAAGAAAAGATGATTGATCAAGTGGATTCATCATAATTGCGAAATTTCCTGAAAACAACGGCGTAAGGGGGTAGGATATTTGCCCAAAAAGTTCAAACATACCCAACGCCAGCATTTTTGCCGAAAGATTTTGGTCGAAAAATCCACGGTCGCCCCCTGCGTCCCCGGTTTTCC
Source organism: Bacteroidales bacterium (assembly GCA_038217255.1). Taxonomy (GTDB): domain Bacteria; phylum Bacteroidota; class Bacteroidia; order Bacteroidales; family Prolixibacteraceae; genus Draconibacterium. The sequence continues at coordinate 3,668 of JBBQPP010000400.1, forward strand.
CATTGCTGCTAAAAAGTATGGCAGAATGCAGGTATAAACTGTTTTTAAAAGTATAATCACCCGAAACAGATGCTACAAAAGCCTTTTCGCTTCCATTGTTGTTATTTACAGGAAGAAAATATGACATTTCTCCGCGAAAAGCGCCTCCTTTAATATTGCCCGACCAACCGCCGCCCAAAACATAATCTTTGCCGGCCCAGCCTCCCAAAACCTGATAATCGGTTCTTCCCTTCAGAAATCGATACATTCCGGCAACCGCAGTTTCATCGGGATTGTGACCAATTTTATAAACTAATTGAGCTGAAGAAGTAACACCTGTGTAATATTGGATTTTCGCTGCATCCGTGCCGGGGCGCTCTTCATAATCAAATTCGAAATAAGAAAATGTATTGAAAATATCGTTGGGGTTCCAAACCAAATTTACGCCCCAGTTAATGCGCTGTCGTCCTAATGTGAACTGCCATTTGTCGAGAGTATAATCAACCCAGGCACGGTCGATTGCTGAATGCAGAAACCAACTATTGCCCGATCCAAGGACAGTCCCCAAATTAAAATAACCGTTATCAGTGTTAATTGATTCTTTGTAACCAGGATATTCCTTTATCATTTGACCAAAAAACAAGCGGTTACGGGCTTCTAAAGCAAAAGTAAGTTTATTGGTTGCAAACCACCTGAAATTTAATCGGTTATGAATTTGGTTCAGAAAAAGAAAA
>JBBQPP010000401.1:0-4376 GCA_038217255.1 Bacteroidales bacterium
TTGGTGTTGAAGGTGCTGAACAAACCAAACAAATGGTTGGGATTGTAAATGGTAGCTTCGTCTAATTGAACCAAGTTCTGGTCCACATTTCCGCCCCGAACGTGAAAACCTGTTGTGCCTTCTTTGCCTGATTGAACGCCTGGCAGCAACTGGATAACTTTCAAAACGTCGCTTTCGCCGCCAATTGCAGGCAGGGTTGTGAGTTGCTTTATGGGAACGTCGATTACGCCCATTTGCGCTTTTCGCACGTTGTTGTCGTTGCGGCGCGCGTTAACTACTACTTCGCCCAAAGCATTTTCGGTTTCATCCATTTCAACGTCCAAAACCAATGATTGTCGTGCTGCAATTTTTTTGGTTTGAGGAGCATAACCAATGTACGAAAACACCATTCCAAGCGTATCTTTTGCCGCAATTGTTATGGAGTAAAATCCATAATTATTGGTTGAAGTACCCGTTTTTGCATTGGTGTTGTAAATAGTTGCGCCAATTAAATCCTCGCCCGTTTGAGCATCTTTTATGTGCCCGCTAATGGTAACGTTTTGACTGATTGCCGTAAAATTCAAAAAGGCAAAAACCCCAAAAGTTATCAACCCGATTTTTTTATTCATAAAATTTATTGTGAATGTTGAACAGGACAAAAAAGTAGCATTGCTCCCGGATAATAAACTACAGTGCAATGCTTAAAAAACACTCTTCTTCCTACTGCTTTATTTGTAATTGTTTTTAAAACCACCTGAAATTCAATCCTCTACTTCAATATGTTTTGAAATGGCTGCGATAAAAGAAGTGTATAAACTGCTGTTTTGTCCTTTATTTATTTCGATTGTTCCGCTGGTTTGAACTGCGCTTTCAAAATCGAGCCCGCTTAACCAACAGGCAACGTCAAACACAATTGAAACTGCTACTGTACTGCCAGAATTTACAGTTATTCCGTTTACCAGCGGAAGTTGGATATTTGCCTCGAAAGGGCTTGTTAAAATAAATGGAATCAAACTTCCCGAATTTGACATGTAATTACCCGATATCGAAATTGAATTGCCTCCATTTTCAGTCCCTGCAACAAAATCGAAATTCACTTTTTTATAGGTTCGTGGTTGCGCATCAACAGAATCAATGGTTGCAATTCCCTTGGCAATGTCAAAAACATAGGGACCGGTAAGTACAATATCGCCACCATCATTCTCGCTCGATTTGCCTTCTTTCCCATCATCCTTTCCATCTTTCTGATTTCCATCCTGATTGTTCCCTTCGTTGTCGTTGCCCGAGTTTTCTTCAATTTGAAGGTTTTGGATTTCAACCGAAGCAACAAGAAGATTAACAACACCCGCACCGGTTTCGATTGTTGCCGATTTTACACCCGAATTTTGTGGGGCAGCATTTAATTGGATTGTACCCGGCGCAGCCATTTTGTCGTTATTGCAACTTGTTACCGAAATGGCAACGATTAATGCAACCAGAATTGTAGCCAAATTTTTTGTTTTCATTTTTGAATTGTTTTAATGTTTTGCTGATAAGAACTCTGGCTTTGAAAAAGGTTGGGTGGGGTTTAGTTTTTTTTGCACCATGCTTTAGCTTGGCGAGTTAGGTTGAATTTAATCAAGTTTTTAGCCTTTAATTATTTTGAATATTTAAAAGGGATTAAACGCTAAAGCGGAAAATTTGTACTGCTGCTTAACACCGTGCTAAAGCAACGGTGCAATAAAAAACTTCATATTCAATTTTAACTACCCAAAAATATCCTTGTTCTGAAACCAATGGATAATGGTTTGCCAATTACATCTGCAGAAGGATTTATTTTGTAAATATTTAGGTTAATTTCAGGACTAAGTTTGAATCTTCTTCCTGAGCGGGGCTAACAATTGAAAATCACCTTTCGTTTGTCGTTTTTCTTTCAGTAAGCCATGAGTATCTGTGCCGGTTTCTTACTTCGTTTCAGTATTCTATTATTACCATTGTTTTCTGTGGCATTCATAACATGATACACCGGAGCTTCCTCCTTTTAAATCAGAACCATGGCAAGTAACACAATTTGTCAATGGTTGATTCAATCCGCTTTTATGCATGGCTCCATTTTTACTTGTAGTATGGTCGGAAGGAGGTGAGTATTTTGGGATATCATTATTCTTTGCGCAGGAACTGATTAAAATAACGAGCAGAAATAATATTGAAATCTTCATAACGCTGGATTTTTATTCTATGGTAAATATAAACGGTGATTGAACGGTTTTATTTCAATAGTGGTTAACTGTCGAATATTAATATGGTTGTTATCAATCATATCTTCCAAAGTAAATTCCAGTTCGAATTCCTGCGGAAATCGGTTTGGTAATTACACTGTTTTTGGGGTTGAGATTGTTGAAATTGAAACAAAATTCAGGGCCTAATTCAAAACGTATTCCTGATTTGGTGGTGTGTTCAAAGCCAGTTCCCAGTATCATCCCGAAATTGTTTTTTTGTAAACCAGTAATTTTATCGTATTTGATTTTTGTGTCGTTGTCGGCAATCCTGCCTTTTGTATTATTGGCCAGCAAATAGCTGTATTTTAATCCCGCATCGAAATAGAAATCGGGTTTAAAATGGTAACGGGCAACCAACGGAATATCGAAATACAGCAATTTCACCTGTGTTTTAAACTTGTATTGAGTGGGCAGTTCGCCAATCCTGTCGCCGTTTACCAAAAGGTTTCCCGCTGAACTTGGAATGTTTACCAGATTTGTGGATAGAATTTCGTAACGGCTTTTATCGGCCTGGTTACTAAATGAATAGTTGAATATTTTCGCACCCGAATAAATATTCCAATGCTGGTTGATACGGTAAGAAAGTTCAAGCCCAAAATTGACAACAAAACGTGGATTCTCAATTTCTTTAAAATATTTCTGGTCAAAATCGACGACAACATTTTGTACATTATTCAAAGTGTGGCTTGAAAATGTGGGGGTTACAATTGCTTTTAAATCAAATCTGTCAGAAAAAATTCCAGGCTGATTTTTCCCTTTCGATTGTTGTGCATAATATTTTTTTGCCGAAATAGGTTTTGATTTTGACTGTTTCGAAGCGCGTGTTGGCTTATTGTTTTTATTTCCTGGTTTTGAGGTTTTAACTGTTTCTGATTTCTTTTCAGGAACAAAATTTTGCAGTTCCTTATTTTCAGGAAGACGAGAAAAATCGAAATCTTCAATCTCTATTGATTTAATTTCAGCAAGAAAAATATCGGTTTCGTTTTCGATAAGATTTGTAATATTTTCAAGATTGCTTTGGAATTGTTGGGTTGCCTCAATTTGTTTAGTTTGTTTTTTTGCTTGAGGATGAACTTGTTTCTCAACAGCACTTTTCTGATTTAGAAGTTTTTCAGCAACAAAAGCCTCTTTTTCTTTAGAAGGAGTACTTTCTATTTCAATTTGTTTTTCAACCAGCTCATTTTTTATGTCATCGTTTTGTTTTGAGGGTTCATTCCTGAAAAACACAAGCGTAAAAATCAGCCCTGCAATTACAACCGCACTGCCATAAAATGCCAATTTCAGCCGAGAATATTTTTGCATGGGAACCACTTTCGGTGCAAACCGTTGCTCGATTCCCTGCCACAATTCCGCATCGGGCTCAATCGAATGCCCCTCGAATGATTCGCGCAGGAACTTGTCTAATTCGTTATTTCCGTTTTCATTCTTCATCCCAACTTTCGCTCCTCTGCTTTCATGAAATTTTTCAGTTGCCGGCGTGCATCGTGCAAATTCGATTTCGAAGTACCTACCGAAACGCCGAGCATTTCAGCGATTTCATCGTGTTTGTAACCCTCTATTGCAAACAGATTTATCACCATTCGCATTTTATCGGGAAGTTGCTGTATCATTTTTAAAAGTTGCTCCAATTCTATCTGTTTATAAATTTCCGAATCGCTGTCTGATTGCAGTTTTTCGGCTGAAAAATCTTCCGTAAAAACCATGTTCCGTTTCTTTTTATAAAACCGAATGGCTTCGTGTACAACGATTTGTTTCGCCCAGCCGTGAATTTTTTCTATCTCGCGCAACTGGTGCAAGCGGTCGAAAACATTCAAAAAACTCTCCTGTAAAATATCTTCGGCATCAGATTTACTGCTGGCATAACGGTGCGCAACGCTGAGCATCATTGGCGCAATGTTCGCATACAATAGCTTTCGCGATTTTAAATCACCTTCGATGCTGTGTTTTACAATCGTATGTAAGTGCTTATTTTCCAATGGCTGTTTGTAAGAACTTCAAAAATCAAAAAGGTTGGGTGCAAGGGTAAAATTTTTCCTTTTCGATTTTTGAAATAGAAATGTTGGGCAAACGTAGGTTCGTAATCTAAAGGAAATTTGAAGCGGGAGGATGCAATCGGATTTGAATGTGTCAATATTTAAT
>JBBQPP010000402.1:0-4372 GCA_038217255.1 Bacteroidales bacterium
TTTGCGATTGAAAGAAATCAGTCCGGCCAGAAATGCCGGAGACAATACAGAAGGGTTATATAGTGAATTTGATATCAATGGAATTTCCCGCTACTCAGGAGGAATTCCAGACATTGGTGCTTATGAGTTTGAAGAGGAAATCATTAAAACTTCTGCAGAAAATAATAAAATCAATAATCTTTTGGTTTATCCAAATCCCGCAAACCAAAAAATATTTGTAAGGTTAACTGAAGACTTAAAAGTTGAAAAACTGAATTATTCCATTATTAATATTGAAGGGAAAACAGTTTTAAAAGGCCAATTTGACAGGACAAATGGGAACACATATTTTATCGATATACATGATCAAAAAGGGGGAATATATGTTTTTAGGGTTTGGGACGATGAAATCTTATACACTGAAAAAGTTATTATTTCTAAAAGATAGAAACATAAATTCAATGAATACTAATCTGAAAATTGATAGACCATCCCAAAATGCGGAATTCCATCCTCTAAATATTCATCGGTAACAATTTCAAAACCCAAATCTTCGTAAAACTTTTGTAGATATTTTTGCGCACTGATTTTGATTTTGGTGGCTTTCCATTCATTTAAAATGTAATTCTTTGCTTCGTTCATCATTTCAATTCCCAGCCCAGTTCCTCGTTCCGATTTTTTTACAACTACGCGACCGATTGAATACTCAGGAAAGCGGGTGCCGGGTTTGAGTAAACGCGAATAAGCAACAATTTCGCCGTTCTTTTTCAAAAACTGATGTACTGCCAATTTATCCAATCCATCCAAATCATTGTAAATACAATCTTGTTCAACCACAAATATTTCCGCGCGAAGTTGGAGTATTTCGTAGAGTTCATCGAGGGTCAGCTCTGAAAATTGTTTGAATTCGAATTGCATTAAAAAGTATTGAGTAATTAGTAATGAGATAATAGAAGCGAATTATTTACCAGCATTTCAAACCTTAAATTTAGAAGAACAAACTCGCCAACAATGTAAATGCCAGTCCACAAACAGCAATTATCGATTCCATTACGGTCCATGATTGCAGGGTTTGTTTTTCGGTCATTCCCAAATATTTTCCAACCAGCCAAAAACCGCTGTCGTTTACATGCGAAAGTAAAGTTGCACCCGATGCAATTGCTAAAACCACTAATGCCCGTTGTGGATCATTTAATTCAAATTCGCTTAAAACCGGGGCAATAATTCCTGCAGCAGTAATCATTGCAACAGTTGCCGAACCTTGTGTTACGCGAACAACAGCAGCAAGCAACCAGGCAAGTAATATAGGCGGCAAGGCAGAATCTGCCATCGACTCGGCCATTATTTTCCCAATTCCACTATCAACCAAAATTTGTTTCAACACCCCGCCGGCACCAGTAATTAAAATGATAATTCCGGCCGGACCCAATGCTTTTGTGCTGAGATCGAGTACCTTCTGTTTTCCCATTCCGCGTTTAATACATAAAAAATAGGTGGCAATTAAGGTTGCAATTATTAATGCAGAAAATGGATGGCCGATAAATTGCAAAATATCAGTAAAAATGGATTGTGAAACAACATTTTTATCAACCGCTAAACCTGTAAACGTATTTACTAAAATCAAAAAAAGTGGTATGGCAATAATTAACGCAATCATCCGAAACGGTGGAAGATTATTCTCGTCGTACGTTTTTTCGGTTTGGTTCAGAAATTCAGCTGGCGGTTCAATATATATTTTTTTTGAGATGTATTTGCCCCAAACCGGCCCGGCAATAATAGCAATCGGGAAACCAATTATTACACCTAAAAGAATTACCCAACCCAATTGAGCATTTATTATATCGGCAACTGCAACCGGCCCGGGAGTTGGAGGTATAAAACTGTGCGTTACCGCCAAACCAGCCAGCAATGGGATTCCGTAGTAGAGTAACGATTTTTTTGAGTCGCGTGCAAGTGCATAAATAATGGGTACCAAAATAATAAATCCAACGTCGAGAAAAACCGGTATTGCCACCACAAAACCTGTAATAACCATCGCCCACGATGCCCGATCCTTTCCAAATTTTTTAAGTAAATAATGTGCCAATGATTCTGCACCACCCGAACTCTCCAACATTTGTCCAAAAATAGCACCCAGCCCGACTACAGTAGCAACAAATCCGAGTGTGCCTGCCATTCCATCCTGAATTGCTTTGGTTATGTTATTCAGTGGCATCCCGGCTACAATTCCAACATAAATTGCAGTAATTAAAAGCGAAATGAAGGCGCTAACTTTTAGTTTAAGCACCAAAAAAAGCAACACAGCGACTGCTGAAATTACGATGAATATGAGAAATGGTGTGGACATTATCGTTCGATTTGGATTAGAACGATAAAGTTAAAATTTAACCCGGTTAATGCAAATATTTACATCGAAGGATGGCATCCCTTCGAGGGATGCCATCCTTGATTTCAAACGCTATCCTTGATTTCAAAGTTTATTTCTTCCCAATCTCCCGGGTTCCTTCTCCTTTTTCCAATCCAACATTTAAATCACCCAGTTCTTCACGGGCAGTTTCAACCAGTTTCATAATTTCTTCTGCCTTTTCAGGGTTAGACTCAATTACATTGTATTGTTCGCCCGGGTCCCGCATCATGTTATACAATTCGGGTGTTTCAACTTTCATTTTAATTCGTTTTCCACCATAACCGTCTTTGCCCGGTGTGGTGTTATACGATTGCCAGGTGTGTGGTAAAACCAATTTCCAGTTTCCTTTGCGAACGCCGTTCAGGTTGTTTTTTCCATAGTAAAACAAAATATTGTTGCGGGGTTCGGCATCGGTATTTCCTTTCCAAAGTTCGGTTATATCTAAGCCGTCAATTTTAAGCGGAGGTAAGTTCGCTCCTGCAATTTTTGCAAAACTTGGTAAAATATCCACAGCACAACCCAACTTGCTGCATATGGTTCCGGCAGGCGTTTTTCCCGGCCATTTTATGATAAATGGAACACGTTGACCACCTTCCCAACTTGTGGTTTTTCCTTCACGCAGCCCGCCAGCTGAACCGGCATGGTTTCCAAAATTCAGCCATGGACCATTGTCGGTAGTGAAAATGAAAACTGTATTTTCCGAAATCCCGTTTGCCTCAAGTGCTTTTTCAATTTCTCCAACACTCCAGTCGATTTCCATCATCACATCGCCATAAAAACCCTGTTCGCTTTTTCCACGGAATTTATCCGAAACTCCCAATGGAATATGCCCCATGGAATGTGGAACGTACAAAAAGAAAGGATTTTTAGCATTTCGATTAATAAAATCGACTGCTTTTTCGGTGTATAATGTTGTTAGTTTATCCTGATCGCTAAGTGTTGTAATGAGTTCCTTCGTTTCGTTTCCTTCAATTAAAGGAAGGTCGGGATAGGTATCCCATTTATCTCCGGTGCGACGTTTTCCATCAACTCCAATTGGCCACATATCATTTGAATATGGAAGTCCGGTATATTCATCAAAACCATTTTGAAGTGGCAGAAACGGTTTATGATGCCCCAGATGCCACTTTCCAAAAATTGCTGTGGCATATCCTTTTTCCTTTAGCATTTCGGCTATTGTTGTTTCTGATTGGTTAATTCCAACTGTATCTTGTGGGAAAAGCGCCCCGGAAATTCCAATTCGATTTGGATAACAACCTGTAAGTAATCCAGCCCGCGAAGCACTGCAAACCGGTTGGGCTGAATAAAAGTTGGTGAAACGCATACCTTCTGCGGCCATTTTGTCGAGATTGGGAGTTGTCCAGCCGGTTGCTCCCTGTGTGCCAATATCGCCATAACCCATGTCGTCAATAAAAACAACTACGAAATTGGGCTGCTGATTTGTAGTTTTCTTCTCAGTTGTTTTAGTCGAACATGAAATCAAAACTACAAAAATTGTTAAAAGGGAAAAGTTTAAAATTTGTTTCATTGTAAAATGGTTTAAGTGAACAGTAATACCAACAAAAATAGTGATATGATTTTAAGTTGAGTAAGATTGAAGAAATTTATAGAAAAACTTTTTGATTTCACGCAATTATTTATTCAATTTGAACATCTGTATTAAAAAACCAAATATGAAAGCATTAAATTTTTTCTCAATTTTTCTCGTCTGTTTTAGTTTTTTGTCATGTAACGATAATGACAATTTAGAAGAACCGCAAACTGACGGGTTACTTAAAAGTGTTTTGATTGGTGGCGAAGTTTATCAGGAATTTACATATAATAAGGCGGCCTTAATTGAAGAGGAAAAAAGTAAGTTCCACTATTCAAAATATTTGTACAGCAACGTAAACAGGCTTGCAAAAAGTGAACATTACTGGGACGAGAGTATTGCGAGCAGCAATTCTTACGTTTTGGAAGATGCATTAAAAAGAACCGAATGGGTTT